>DVJH01000085.1 GCA_018710795.1 Candidatus Galligastranaerophilus gallistercoris
AGCTTCCTGCCAGATTTTTTTTGAATCAATTGTTAAATCTTTTGTGTCCATAATACACCGAAATAAAATATGCCCATTCCCGATTTTTAACAATTTTACTATAAAAAACGATTGTAGTAATATAAAATTAAATTTTGTAAAACCGCACTATTTTACTTTGGATAAAATTATTTTATGAGTTTTATTAACCACTCTTATCTTTTTGATTTGTTCAGAAATGTCTATGCCGACATTTCATATAAGAGTTTTTTGAGTAAAACGGGCGAAGCGGTTATTCCGTTAAGATATTTTCTCGAAGTTACGTACAGATGCAATCTCAATTGCCCCTATTGTTATATAGGAACGGAAAGAAAAAAAGACGAATTATCGTATGAAGAATGGGTGAGATTTATCTCTCAAATTCCAAGATACGCTTTTATTACTCTTGTCGGGGGCGAGCCTTTTATAAGAGAAGATTTTATTCCCATTATGGAATATGCGGCAAAAAGAGTATTCGGGAAAGTTAATGTTGTTTCAAACGGATTAATGCTTGATAATCAGGCAATTGATTCGATAATTAAATCCAAAATTATACTATTGAGCGTGTCTCTTGACGGGTGTGGAAAAACGCACGATATAAACAGAAATAAAGACGGCATATTCGATAAAATAATAAATAATCTTGAAAATGTTAATTTAAAAAGAAAAAATAAATCCACAATGATAGATATTAAAACCATAGTGTTAAAAAATAATCTTGAGGATATTTATAAATTATATGAATATTGTACAAAACAAGGCTTTGAGTTTTTGTCGGTATCTTTTTTGAGAAACAATAACCTAAAGCAAAACGCCGTATTGAGAGATTCGTTTGAACCCGTTTTTTATGAACCGTCGTATGATATAGATCCGTACTTTGATATTGAACATTTTTTGGATGTATATAAAAGAATTTGTTCTTTAAGCAGGAAATCGAAAACCAGAATAAGATTTTCTCCGAAATTTGAGGGCGGTTCGCACGAATCCGAGATAAAAAGAATAAATGATTTTTTTAATCCGAAAGACAAAAATGATTTAAAAAGACACCCGAGTGAGATTTATTTTCCCTGTAAATATCCTTATTCAAATATGATGATTAATCCTTCGGGGGATGTTTATCCGTGTCTTTCTTTTAAAATCGGAAATATAAAAGAGATGAGCATCAAAGAGCTTTTTAATCTTCCAAAATATAAGTGTTTCAGAAAAAATCTGAAATATTCAAAAAGTTTTTCATCATGCCAGATGTGCTGCGACTTAAAAGTTAAGGATAAGAGATAATGAAATTAAGACATTTTTTCATATTGGTTTTGATACCGTTTTTTCTTCAACTGCCGTCATTTGCCGCGGATTATTTGTATAAAAAACTTGATTCGGGGCAGGTTGTTATTGTGTATGAAATGAAAGACAATCCGATAGTTACGATTAATACCTGGGTGAAAACGGGCTCAATCAATGAAGATGAAACAAATTCGGGCGCTGCGCATTTTCTTGAGCATTTATTTTTTAAAGGTTCCAAAAATGTGCCTTCGGGGGAATTTGATAAGATTCTTGAATCCAAAGGGGCGCTTACCAATGCGGCAACAAGCAAAGATTATACCCAGTTTTATATTACAATTCCCTCCAAAGATTTTGACCTTGCGCTGAAATTACATTCGGACATGCTTCTTAATCCTTTGGTTCCGAGAAAAGAGCTTGAAAAAGAAAGAAAAGTCGTTCTTGAAGAAATCCAAAGAGGGCTTGATAATCCGGTAAATATTTTATATAACAACCTTTTTAAACTTATTTATTCCAATAATTCAAACCACCCTTACATGCGTCCCGTTATAGGCAATAAAGGCGTAATTTCGACAATTTCAAGAGATGAAATTATGGAATTTTATAACAGATGGTATGTTCCTTCCAATATGATTACAATCGTATCGGGTGATGTTGATAAAGATTATGTACTGGATGCGGTTTCAAAAGCATTTAATACTCAATATAAAGAATTTGAAAAACCGAAATACCCGGCTATAAGCGAAATAGCGTCCCCGATTAAAATCGATGAGAAAAAAGATGCGGCACAGGGGTATATGGCAATAGCTTTCAGGGCGCCAAAATTTGCCGATATAAAAGATGCTTATGCTCTTGATGTTTTATCGGTTATTATGGGCGGCTCTTCAAGCAGTGTTTTAAATACCGAATTAAAAGAGAAAAAGCAGCTTGTAACTTCAATTTCAACGTCTTATTCACAGTATCTTGATGACGGTCTTTTTATAATTACGGCTTCGTTTGAGCCTGAGAAAATCGGGCTTGCCGAAAAGGAAATATACGATGTAATCGATAATTTAAAAACGGGTACCATTACAAAAGAAGATGTTCAAAAAGCAAAAAATATGATTAAAACCTCGACTCTTTATTCAAGGGAATCGGCTGCAAACATTGCAAACGAGCTGGGGTTTTTTACATTGTATTTCGACAACCCTAAAATGTATGATGATTATTTAAAAGGAATTGATAATGTCAGCCTTAAAGACGTTAATCGTGTTTTAGATAAATATATAGTAAAGCAAAAATCGGCAACTTCTACCGTTATGCCGGATGAATACGTCGAGATTTCAAATGTGGAGCGTGCGGTGAAAATTTTCCCCGACAGCGCAAAAACAATTGAATCTACGGATTTTGAGACAAAATATCTTCTTGATAACGGAGCGGTTTTAATTGTCAGAAAAAATAAGCAAAATTCAATCGTTGCAATTAATATTTCGGCTAAAGGCGGCTCTTTTGTCGAAAATAAAACGGGCAGCGCATATCTTGCGGCCGCTTCGGCAAAAAGGGGAACTAAATCTTTCAGCCATGACGAATTAAATGCTTATCTTGATGAAAACGGAATACACCTCGGTTTGTCTGCTCATCATGACGTTTTTTCAATATCAATGCAGCTTACGGAAGACAAATTGAAAGACGGGTTTATGATTTTGGATGAAGTTATTAACTATCCGACTTTTTCCAAAACGGAAATAGACAAAGCAAGAAAAAACTATAAAGATTATGTAAATTCTCTTTCCGATAAACCCTTAAGTCTTGCGCTCGATGAATTCAGCGGAGCCGCATATAAAGGGTATCCTTATTCAAATAATAATCTTTTGACCGCGAAGGTTATAGACGAAGTTTCAAGAGATGATATCACCTCTTTTTATAATAATGTATTTGATGCTAAAAATATTATAATTACGGTTGCGGGAAATGTTGACGATAGTTATTTAATCAAAGAATTTAACAAATTGTTTGAAGATAAGGGTGCAAAAAAAGTTGAAATTAAAGATTTTATAAAAGAATCGTATATTCCGTCAGAGCCTGTTCAAAAAAGAGTTGCAAATTCGGGCAGGGAAACAAGCTGGATTATTTTGGGATATAAAACCTGCCCCATATATAACGTAAAAGAACTTGCCGTTTTAAGAGTAATTGATTCTTTAATGGGAACAGGCATGAGCTCAAGACTTTTTCAATCTTTAAGGGAAAATAAGGGGCTTGCTTATCAGGTCGGAACGCAAATTAATCAATACGGAAACGACGGTGCGTTTTTTGCCTATATCGGCACAAACCAAAAAAACGAACAAATGGCAACTGATGGAATATTGAGCGAATTTAACAGGCTTAAAACCGAATTTGTTCCGCAAAAAGAACTTAGCGAAGCAAAGGATAAGCTTCTCGGGAATATGGTAATTTCGCTTGAAACAAATATGGATCGTGCGTCGTTTTTGTCGAAATATTCATCATACGGATATGATTTAAAGTTTTTAAATACGCTTGAAGAGGAAATAAAAAACGTAAGTTCCAGCGATATTTTATCCTTTGCAAACAAATATTTTCAAAAGCCTTACATTGAAGTAATAGTAGGAAAATAATTTTTTCATCCGTTTATATGTTTTACTTTTTCATCTTAATCATTAAACTAAATATGGTTAGGATAAAGGTGAAATTTATGAGTTTACGTTATAATAGCGGCAATTCGCTTTTTACAATGGCAATTACGGGCTTAAGGTCCAATTATTACTACCTTATGCAGGGGGTCGACGGAAACGGTTTATCTTTAGAAAATATCATAAACCCTTCGGTTGAAGCCAAAAACTCATTATACATGAACTATAATTTTTCATCTTATATGGCAAGCAATTTTACCCGCATGGATATGGACGGCGACGGCGTTTTATCGGAAGATGATTTAACAAAATATACTGCCCAGATGTGCACAATGGGTTTAACATATAATCAGCTTGCACAATTGTGCACGCAATACGGTTCATCAAGCTCGCTTTATCAAACCGTGCTTGATAATTTTAACGAAATTGATGCTAACGGCGACGGCAGGGTTACAAATGCCGAAATTCGAGGATACGGAATAGAGAAAGAAGCTGAAGCAGTTAAGGAAAAATATCCGAAATATGACCTTAAGGGTATGTCGATTTTTCATGATACTTCAAGCGTTACATCACAATATGAAAATTCGGAAACTCAAAATACTTAAAATTCTCCATTAAAAAGGGACTTTGATGAAGTCCAATTTACAACGACCATAAACCTTTTCTTTAAAGGGTGCAATTGTTTTGCGATAAATTTCGCTTAATTGTTGCGCTCTTTTTTTATCGTATTCAATTATTATTAAAGCATTTTTAAATTTCCCAAATGCTTTTGTCATTGTCTTTTCGTAGTTATCTTCCCAGGGCGGGTCAATATAAACTATATCGGGCTTAATTTTTGTTGTCTCTATATATCTGCAGGCATCTGATAATATTATTTCGTGGTCTTCTTTTACGTTTTTAAAATTTTCTTTTATTGCTTTTATTGCAAGTTTATTGTTATCGACAGAAATCGGGGTATATCCTCTTGATACGGCTTCAAGGCTCATAATTCCCGAGCCTGCGTATAAATCAAGAAAAATGAGCTTTTCGGTATCGATAAAATATGAATTTAAAACGTTAAATACGCTTTCTCTCGTTTTTGATAATGTGGGCTTAGCGCAAGAGGGTATTATCAGTTTTTGCCCCTTATATTGCCCGCCTGTAACATACAAAAGACGTCTCCTTATTTTATGATTAATTTATCATGAAAAAAATCGTAATCATAGGCGGATGTGCGGCGGGTCCAAAGGCTGCCGCAAAGTCAAAAAGGTTGAATCCGGATAATATTATTGAATTGTATACCAAAGAAGATATGATTTCTTATTCTGCCTGCGGCTTGCCTTATTTTATCGGCGGAATTGTGCCTAATATCAATGATTTGTCGGTAAGAACACCGGAGCAATTTGAAAAGTCCGGCATCAGTGTTTTTTTAAATCATACCTGCACAAAAATTCTGCCGGATGAAAAGAAAGTTATTTTTAATAATGAGAAGGAAGTTTTTTATGATGAACTTATACTTTGTATAGGTTCAAATCCTATTATTCCCGATATAAAAAATTCCAATTTAAAAAACGTTTTTAATTTAAAAGTTATAAAAGACGGGATTAATATTAAAAATGCCGCAATTGTTTCCAAGTCGGTTCTTTTAATCGGTGCGGGGTATATTGCAATTGAGCTTATGGAGGCTTTTATCAATAACAACTTAAAAATTTATGTTGTCGAAAAGCATTCTTCAATTATGCCTTTTCTTGATTCCGATATGTCAGATATTGTTTATCAAAATATTTTAAAAAAAGCAGGTGATTCGATTGAATTTATATTGAATGATGAAGTAGTGGAGTTTTTCGGAGAAGATAGGTTTGAAGGTGCAATTACAAAAAACGGTGTAAGAATTAATGCCGATTTTTGCGTGATTGCCGCAGGCGTTGTTCCGAATGCGGCTATTGCAAAAGATGCGGGAATTGAAATCGGGATAACGGGCGCAATCAAGACCGATAATAAAATGCGCACCTCTGTACCCCACATCTGGGCCGCGGGGGATTGTACCGAAAATATTTTTATTCCGACAAAACAGTCTGTTTATCTGGCGCTTGGAACAATTGCAAACAAACAAGCAAGAGTTGCTGCGATAAATGCCGCCGACAATAAAGAGTTGGGTGAAATTTTTGACGGAGTGCTCGGTTCGACCGTTACCAAGTTTTTTGATTTTTCCATTGCAGCAACAGGGCTCAGCGAGAGAAAGGCTTTTGAATTAAGAAATTATATCAATATAGAACCCGTTTCCACTTTTGTCGAAGAATACGACAAAGCAGGCTATATGCCCCATATCGGAACTTTGATGATAAAGCTGGTTGCGGATAAAAGAACGGGCGAAATTTTGGGCGCACAGGCGCTCGGCACGGGAGACACCGATAAAAGAATAGGTATTGTGGCATCTGCCTTGAGGGCAAATTTAACCGTTAATGAATTTTTGCATCTTGACCTGCCTTATGCTCCGCCGTTTTCTTCCACCATTGACCCGCTGCTTACCGCCGCTTATAAATTAAAAAGAATTATTGATTTATAGGTAAAAATTGATTTTAGGGCTTTGTTGTTTTAAACTTATGGAGAAAAATTATATTGTACTATGCCGATGATAAGAAAAAAATCATTGATGACGTTATTAAAAATTCAAAAATATCGGATGAGAACGAAAATATAAAAGAGCTTGTTAAAATTGAATTATTAAATAAATCATCCTTTATATTTGAAGTTGCAGGTTCGCAAAACGAAATTTTTGATTTTTTATATTCAATTTTGGATAAAACGGCAAAGAAAGTAAAAGACAATTTAAAAGGTTTTTCAAAAACGGATTTTATGAAAGAAACAGACCCTCTTAATACAATCAAGGACCCTATTGAATCTCAATACGATATTACGTATGAAGAAAAATATCTGAGAAATTTGCTTGATAAGTTGCAGCTTTTATCTTCTCTGAAACCTGATACCGACTATATATCCATATTTTATGAAAGATATATTGAAAAACTTTCACGTGATGAAATTTGCAAAAACCATAAGCTTACGGAACTGCAATTAAACGAAAAAATCCTTGAAATGGTGCGTTTTATAAATAAAGATAATTAAATCTTTAAAGACCCCGAATACGGCGTGCTTTTTGTGAAATTAATATAAGAGTTCATGGTAAGAGGCTGTTTTGCTCTGAAATAGGGCGAAGTCTTGCCGTCATAAATTTCGGGCGGCGGCGGAGTTAAATTTTTCTCTTCCATTTTCTTTTTAATTATTACGCTTGATTTGTTTCTTAAAACAGGTGTAATCAGGTTGCTTGAGATAACTCCGCCTGCAATTGCGGCAAGAGTTTTGGCGCCTTCGATTACCTGTTTGTTGTTGCCGAATTTTTTACCTGCGGCTTTTTGTGCCAGCCCCATAATGGGAAGCGTAACTGCCGCATAAGATGCAATGTTAAACGTTCCGTCTAAAATTTCCTGAGGCACTAGAAATTTCTTTTCTTCTTTTCCGATGTTTTTATTTGTCATTAAACCGACGGTTTGCGCAAGCGATGCTAATGCCCAGCCTGCAGCCGCCGTTGCAAATAAAAACATTCCGTTATTATCTATACAGGTTCTTAAAAATTTTCCCGTTTTTTCCATTGCCTGTTCTTTAAAGCTCATCTACACACCTCCCTGTTCATTTTGAGGTGTAAGCGAGGGTTTTGGCATTTGAATCTTTGGTGCGGTTTGAGTTTGCTGTTCTTTATCTTTGTCGCCTTCGTATTTTTTGTTCATTTTGTTTGTAAGCCAGTTTGTAACGGGCGCATCGATTGCAAAGTTTGTAAACAGCATAACGCCGAGTGCCGTAATTGTTCCTATGACCGATGCATATTTTTTTGCGCCGCCCTGATTTTTGATAAAATCTATTGATTTATCTATTGCTTCCTGTGATTTGTCTTTTGCCGTAATTTTGGCAAGAGTTTCAATAGCATTATCGTTTTTGAATACGGCTTCCATTGCTTTCATGCAACCGCCTCTGACGGCAATACCGGTTGCGGTTCCGACCAGGCCTTTTGCAAAGCTTCTGTTTGCGGAAACTTTTCTTGTTTCTTCATCGACATCTTTGTTGCATCTGTCAATGACAGGCTGCATTGTCATTGCTGCAACGCCGAGTGCGGCACGCTGCTGCCAGCTGTTTATATTGGCGGCACTTGTCAATATTTTTTGCATGTTTAACCCGCCAAAATTCGGCGCAGAATTTGTACTGATGCTTGATACTTTCAAACGATAAACCTTCTTTTTTTAGATTAGTCTTCCACAAGTCATAAGTAAAAACAAGCTGAAAAATTGCGTTTTTGCTTAGGTAGTATTAACAATTTTTAATATTACAACTATAGTAAATAAATGTCAATACCTGTTTGTGATATTATTAAGCTGTCTGAAATTTTATTAAGGAACCAACTGATGAATCGACCCTTTTTTTATGATATTACACTGAGAGACGGAAATCAAGCCCTGAAAAAGCCATGGCAATTATCGGACAAAAAGGTAATATTTGAAAAACTTCTTGATTTAAAAGTTCAGGCAGTAGAAGTCGGTTTTCCCGCTTCAAGCGAAATGGATTTTGAAGCGTGCAGAGAATTATCTTTAATGGCGCCCGACAATCTTGTTGTATCGGGTCTTGCAAGGTGTGTTGAACATGATATTATAAGCGCGGTAAATGCGATTAAAGATGCTAAAATTCCAAGAATTCATCTTTTTTTAACGCTTTCTCCGTTTCATATGCAATACGTTTTAAATAAAGAACCGATTCAAGTTGCAAAAGCTGCAACGGATGCCGTTAAATTTGCATACGAACAGATTAAAAAAGTAAATAAAAGAGGTGAAGTTCAATTTTCCGTTGAACATTTCGGAGATTGTGCGGATAATATCGATTTTGTAATTGATACATTGAAAGATGTTGTTAAATCGGGTGCTACGACAATTAATCTTCCGAATACCGTTGAAAGAACGCACCCGGGCGCTTTTGTCGAGATGATAAAAAAAGTTAAAGATTCTCTTTGTGATGATATTATAATTTCGGTGCATAATCATAACGATCTCGGTATGGCAACCGCTACCACCGTTGAAAGCTTTTTTGCGGGCGCAGTTCAATTGGAATGCGCATTGAACGGATTGGGAGAGCGTGCGGGTAACACCAATTTTTATGAGGTTGCGGTTGCATTGCATAATTCGGGCGTTGATGTTCCCGTTGATTTATCAAAAATTTATGAAACAGCTTTAATTGTGGCACAGATGTCAAAAGTGCCTATCCCTGAAAAAGCGCCTCTTATAGGTCCCGATGCGCTTGCTCACAGATCGGGTATTCATCAGGACGGCGCACTTAAAACAAAAGATATGGAAAAAGGCGCATACAGACCCATCCATCCTTCATTAATCGGAAGAAAGGATGATGAAAAAATCGGCTTTACCAGCCAATCGGGAAAAACCGCCATATTTGAAATTATATCAAAAGCCGGTTATCCGATTACGATTCAGGAAGCCATACGCTTGCAGCCCATAATAAAAGAAGCTGCCGAGAAAGTCGGCGAACTTCCGACCGCTCAAATTATCGATATTTATTTTAACGAAACATTTAATGTTAAAGGCGACTTTAAATTTAAACATTTCAGCCACATAGATAAAGGCACGTTTGAATATGAATTCAGATATAAAGATAAAGAATATAAATTAAAGGGAACCGGAAACGGACCCTTGGATGCTTGTGTGGATGCGCTTAAGCAGCTCGGGTTAAATGTTAAATTACTTCATTATGAACAAAGTGCTCTGGATGAAGAAATAAAAGGTGCGGGCGCAACCGCAATGAGCGTTATTCATCTTGAAGATTCAAAAGGCAGGGAAGTAATAGGAAGAGCCCGCCATGAATCAACCGCCGTTGCAAACGTCAGAGCCATATTTAACGCTTTGAATATAATTTCAAAAGAAAATGATGTTTAAATTATTTTTCGCTTAAGAATCTTTGAACGTTTGTTTCCATTGTTTCTTCGCTTATTTTAAAGCCTTTTGGCGTTTTTATCACTTTAAATTCGGCGCTTAAACCTTTTTTATCTTTAAAGGGAATTCTCATTGACGTTATTTTATATTCATCATCTCCGATTTTTTCGTATTTTTTATTTGTGTAAAAGTTTTTATATCTTACGAGCTTTGCGGTTTTTCTTCCCAGTTTTAGTTCTTTAATATATCTTTTCATCGGAATTTCCACTTTTTCTTTTGTGCCGTCGGGTTTAATTACGACACGTTCTATTTTTGCATCTTTTGCGTAGTGGTCAATAAAGTTATCTTTATATGTGTTTGCCGAATTTATATAACTGTTGAAAAATTTTTCTATTTCTTTGATTTCTTTATCCGTAATGGGGGCGGAATCTGCAAATACGGGCGCTATACAAATAACAAAAAAGCATAAACCCGAAATAATTTTTTTAATCATCTTAAAATCCTCATTTGGTTTTATGCTTTTAAGTTTATTTTAAATGTTATTCTTTTTTATTGCTCTTGTGAGCGTATATTAAGAATAATTTTATTCGTCAATCGTGAAATCGGGTGTTCCGAACATTCCCTCGATTTCTTCAAGAATGGCCGAAGGTTTTCTTGCCTGATTTTTTTGCTGTGCACGGCGAAGAGCTTCTTTTTCTTTTTCTTCGCTTGCGTTAATCAGGTGGTGATAACCTGTGCCTGCGGGTATTAAGCGGCCAATGATAACGTTTTCTTTCAAGCCTCTTAACATATCCTTTTTGCCTTCTACCGCAGCTTCGGTCAAGATTCTTGTCGTTTCCTGGAATGAAGCGGCCGAAATAAAGCTTTCGGTATTTAATGAAGCTTTTGTAATACCTAATAACAGCGCTTCATAAGTTGCCTTAATTCCGCCTTCTTCTTCATTGATTTTGGCGTTTTCGGCTTCAACCGTTTTGAGTTCGACAAGTTCTCCGGGGAGAAGCTTTGTTGTGCCCGAATCAACTACTTTAACTTTCTTTATCATCTGACGTACGATAACTTCAACGTGTTTATCCGCAATTTCAACGCCTTGTGAACGGTATACCCTTTGAACTTCATCAACAAGGTATTGTTGTGCGGCGTTTGCGCCTCTTAATCTGATAACGTCATGCGGATTTAAGGGACCTGAAGTTAAAGCTTGTCCTTTTGTTATTTTTTGTTTATCGGAGACGATTATGCTTGATTCAATCGGATATTTAATTTCCGTTCTGCCGTTTTCGTTTACGATATACAATCTTGCAACGTCGTCTTCAATTTCGATTTCGGCAACGCCGTCTTCTTCCGCAACAATTGCCGAATCTTTCGGTTTTCTTGCTTCAAGAAGTTCTTCAACCCTCGGCAAACCTTGAACGATGTCGCCGGTTTTTTGTCTTTCAAATACGAGTGTCGCAAGCAGGTCGCCTCTTAAAATAAGCGCATTGTTTTCAACCTGTAATAATGTACCGGGGCTTATTAAATGAGGTCTTCCCATTCTTACCGTTACCGCATTTTTATCAACTTCGATTACTCTTCCGGAGCATTTTGTGGTGTCGCCTTCAGTGGATACAACTGCATCAAGTTTAACAAAATCGCCGGCTTTAACGGTGGGTTTACCTTTAATCGGTATAACCTGTTCGTTTTTGGATGAAACCAAAAGAAGTCTTCTTAAATCTTTATCGGTTTGTTTTATGCTTGCAATTGAATCGTCGATTGATAGAACCTGAGTTTTTGTAACGGGGGTTCTCGGTTCGATTATTTGACCGTTTTCAACCAATAATTCCGTTTGCATTGAAGATAAGCTTCTTGAAGCGTCATCCTGTTCACGTCTTACGATTAATGTTTCAAGAACAACGATTTTTAAGCCGCCGTCTTTATCTAATTCGACAAGACCTTTTAAGTGGCTCAAATATCCGTTCATTGATAATACAAGGCTTGTTCTTGTAAGAACGGCACCATCCAAACTTCTTACTCTTGCACCGTCTTTAAACTGTAATTGGGTTAAAGGTACAATTTCAATTGCTTCATCGGTTGTTTCAAATTCGATTGAAACGTCTCTGGGTTCAATTGTGAAGCTTTGAACGGGTCTTATTAAGATTTGAACCTGTTGTTTGTCGAGGCTGTCTTCATCTACGATATCTTCCGCGATATCTTCGTCCAAGTCGTCCAATTCGAGCATATCGTTGTCATTTTCAACAATTGTTACGATTGAATCAACTTTGGCTTTGATTTTGCCTGCGACAACCGTGCCGGCTCTTATAACTTCATTTTCATCAACTTTTAAGTCATTGATTGAATCAAGGGTATATAATTCGCCGGGGCGTACGACAACTTCATGGATAATATCGTTAAATTCTTTAATTTCAACGATACCGTCAATGTGAGTGTATAAGTCTTTAACGACTTCCGTACCCGCTTCAACGTATGTTCCCGATTCAACGAGTTTTAATGATGAATCTTTTGAAATTTGGTGAATTTCTTCGGGAATGAAGATAACTTCGCCGCCTTTCGTAACAACCTGATTTTCTCCGACTTCGATACCGTTGTATCTGATTTCACCCGAGGATGTTACTTTGTGTTCATCATCTATAAGTTCCGCAATTATCATGCCGTTTTCAACGGTAGTGTCAATCGGACATTTAACGATATATTTTTCATCCGTTGAATCAACATGCCATATTTGTTCTTTTTTGGTTTGTTCAAAAGTTGCGTTTGAAGGTTGAATTGAAGCGATAACGATTGTTAATTCTTTACCGGCAACAATTTTTTTGATTTTTTTGCCTTCAAATTTAACTTCTTCAATTTCAAGAGAATTGTTAACTCTTACTTCGCCGCCGTGTTCGGATACAATTAAAGTTTCGGCAAGTTTTTCGCCTTTTTTAACTTTTTGTCCGTCCGAAACAAGGATTTTTGAGCCTGCGGGAAGTGTATAAACATCGCCCCCAAGTACCCATACGATACCGGATTTGTTTGAAGTTCTTGAGATGTTTCCCTGTCTGTCTTTCTTTTCATCCGCAATAAAGTCTTCAAAAACAACTTCGCCCGCTATATCGGATGTGATATCTTTTGTGGCTTTTTCGGTTAAGCGGCTGCCATCGCCCTTTGAAACGGGTTCGTATTCGGCAACCTCATCTCCTTTTTTCAACGGCACGCCTTTGGTGAATGAAACTCTTGCGCCCATCGGAATATGAAGTTTAACCGACATTCCTTTTTCGTTTTTAATCGTAACGTCTGCTTCTTTAATTGCAATTTGTACGATGTCGCCGTGGCGGGTTCTCATTTCACGTGTTCTTACTTCATCTTCTATAACGCCGTCAAAAGGAGCCGTTACATGTTTCATGGCACCTGCACCTTTGAATACACCGCCGGTGTGGAATGTTCTCATTGTAAGCTGTGTACCGGGTTCACCGATTGATTGAGCGGCAATAATACCGATTGCT
>DVJH01000086.1 GCA_018710795.1 Candidatus Galligastranaerophilus gallistercoris
CCCGTTTTTAATTTTTCATTTATCGTATCCTCGGGACGTTTTGAAACATTACCTTTAACTTGAATAACGTATTCGGTTTTTAATTTCTGAAATGTTTCATACACCTGGGGGTTAATCTGAGGATCCGCAACAACCTGAAAAAGCCCCGAGCGGTCTCTCATTTCAACAAATATAATTCCGCCCAAATCACGGATAGTTGAAGCCCAGCCCGCAAGAACGGCTTGTGAACCTATATTTGCTTCGGATAAATCCGTACAATTTTGTTTTTTATATGCTAATTCCATTTTCATTCCCTTTAAACAATTGTTTCAGCTAAATTATAAAATAAAAATATAATTTTACCAAATAATATATTTGTAATAGAATGTCTAATTGTACCGGGTTGGAATTAAAAACCTTACCGGTGGTTATATAAATTAAGGAGAAAAAATTATGCCACTTAAGAATTTTTTGTTTACTTCGGAATCGGTTACCGAAGGGCACCCCGACAAAGTATGCGACCAGATTTCAGACGCCATTCTTGACGTTTTTTTAACAAAAGACCCTCAAAGCAGAGTTGCGGCGGAAACAACGGCAACAACGGGAATGGTTCTTGTTTCGGGGGAAATTTCATCAAATTGTTACGTTGATATTCCTTCGGTCGTAAGAGATACGATTAAAAGAATAGGATATAAAGGCGAAGAAGGCGGCGGTTTTGATTATAAAACTTGCGCCGTTTTAACCAGCATAGACGAACAGTCAACGGATATCGCAGGCGGCGTCAACAAAGCGCTTGAAACAAGAAATGACACAAGCGCAACTTCTGCAACGGAAACAGAAAACCTTGGCGCAGGCGATCAGGGGATAATGTTCGGATACGCCTGCAATGAAACGGAAGAATTAATGCCTCTTCCCATTTCTCTTGCACATAAACTTGCATATAAATTATCGGAAGTAAGAAAAAATAAAACGGTCGGCTATTTAAGACCCGACGGTAAAACGCAGGTTACGGTCGAATACGTTGATAATAAACCGAAAAGAATTGATACAATCGTTATTTCAACCCAACATGACCCTGAAATCAATAACGAAACGGACAATAAAAAAATTCAGGAAATCATCAAAAACGACATGATTAAATACGTCATAGACGAAGTATTTAAAAACGAAAAAATCAAACCCGATTCAACAACAAAATATTATATCAACCCGTCGGGAAGATTTGTTATAGGCGGACCCTTAGGCGATGCGGGATTAACGGGAAGAAAAATTATCGTTGATACATACGGCGGTTACGCACGCCACGGCGGCGGCGCATTTTCCGGCAAAGACCCTACGAAAGTCGACCGTTCGGCAGCATATGCGGCAAGATGGGTTGCAAAAAATATCGTCGCAGCAGGGCTTGCTCAAAGATGCGAAATCGAACTTGCTTATGCAATAGGTATGGCAGAACCCGTCAGCGTTCTTGTTGATACATTCGGAACAGGTGTAATCGATGATGAAAAATTGCAGGAAATCGTTAAAAATACATTCGATTTAAGACCTGCCGCCATTATTAAACAATTTGAATTAAGAGAACTGCCTTCAAAATTCGGCGGTAAATTCTATCAGAAATTAGCCGCATACGGACATATGGGAAGAGTTGATTTTTATGTTCCCTGGGAAGAAGTTCAAATGGCGGACAAATTAAAAGAGCTTGCAAAAGTTCAAGCGGCGGTTTAAAAATAATCGATGATAAAAAAGACCCTTAAAATTTTTAAGGGTCTTTTAATTTTTATACGTTTCTTTTTTTAAAAATATCGGGGCGGTTTGAATTAGAGAGAACAATCTCTCTGTATTCATTTTTATCAATATTTACACCCATATTTTTTATATCAATTTTAAATTTTTTCTTCTTCTTTTTATTTTCCATAAGAAAAATTAATCCAATATTAAAGAATAAACGTCGAATAAAACGGACAATTTCTTTTTATCAATGGCTTCATCTATTTTTGATTTAATTTCAGACATTTTATTTTCATCAAGTGATTTTATATTTGACGGAAGAACAATCTCATCCGTGGTTTTTAATTTTGTAAAACCGCCGTTAAGTTTTAAAAATTCAATATAGGTTTTTAAAACGTTTATAAACCTTTCGTCTTTTTCATATCTTTTATTTATATAATATTTTGCGTCTTTATCCAGATTGGTTTCAATAAAATCAATCAGATACAACGGCTCTTCAATTGAATTTTCTTCGTTATATTCCGTATCAAGACACGGATTATTTATTACGTTTGCATTTTTTATGTTTTTAATATAGCTTGCCCACAAAAGGCACCCCAGATAAAAAGAAACATTTTGAAGTATCATGTCTTTAATTTTGGGGAAAATCATCGAAAACTGGAATTTTTTCTGCTTGAGAGGCATCGGCGTCGAAACAAATGCGCCGTACATTAATTCGATACTGTCGGAAACGCCCGACATACAGCTTGAATATCCGGGATCAAACAAAACGGTCTGCATTAACAAATTCCCCATTTAAGGTGTCTTATAAAACGAATTTAACCGAAAAATAAAGTTTTATCAATAATTAAACATTGAATTAGCTTTATTTTGTATTGAATTTGTTCTCAGGTCGTCAATATCGCAGTTTAAATATAATAAATCGTTTAAAACTCTGTCAAGTTCTTCGTTTGTATAATTGGAGAAAAACGAAGCCATTGTCGTGCACATCTGTTTATTGGTTGCGGTTTTATTGGCTAAGATTGCCGCATATTTTGATTTAAGATATTGTCTTTCTTCATCGTCCTTTTGTGCCTGAGTTTTTGCTTTCGTCTGTTTTTGAGCGGTTTGGGCGCTATTGTTTGAATTTGAATTGTTATTTGGCGAAGAACCGTTTTGATAAACATTATATGTGGTATTATTGTTTACGGTCGTACTGTAATCATCCGATGCGCCGTATCTGCCCCAGCTGTACGTGCCGTACCAGTATCCCGACGGATAAACGGGATAGGGTCTGTTGCCCCCGGGATTTGTGGGTTTTGTCGGAGGGTTATTATTATCATCGTCGGTGCCGGTTGAGGGCTTTTGACCGGACGTTGCGTTTTTGTTACCGAAATATTGTTTTTGCAGGGAACCTTGATTGTATTTTATGCCCTGCTGGACACCCAGAATGGAATTTTGCTGAACGGCTTTTCTTGTGGTAAGCGGAGTTGCAACGGGTTTTTGCCCGACCGGAGTAGGACCCGCCACCGCCTCATCCGCAGCATATGAAGGCAGAATAAATACTAAAGATAAAACTATTCCCGACAACAATGCTTTTATATTCATAGTAAAGATTATACACGTTTTTATTATAAAATTAAAGAATGCAGAAAAAAAATCATATAAAAGTTGAACTTTTGGCGCCCGCACAAAACATAGAATGTGCAAAATCCGCAATAATATACGGTGCCGATGCGGTTTATATCGGTGCATATTCTTTCGGCGCAAGAAAAAACGCTTCAAATAATCTTGATGATATTAAAGAATTAATTGATTTTGCCCATAAATATAATGTTAAAATATACGTTACGGTAAATACCATTCTTGATGACAGGGAACTTATCGAAGCGGAAAAATTAATTCAAAAATTATATGAAATTAAAACAGATGCAATTATTATTCAGGATATGGGGCTTTTAGAGCTTGATTTGCCGCCGATTGAACTTCATGCAAGCACGCAGTGCAATATAAGAACTTTAGAAAAAGTAAAATTCTTTGAAAATATAGGAATAAAAAGAGCAATTCTTGCAAGAGAATTATCTTTGGAACAGATAAGAAAAATAAAACAAAATACGGATATTGAACTTGAATGTTTTATCCACGGGGCATTATGCGTTTCATATTCGGGCAATTGCTATATGAGCTCTTTTATAGGCGGAAGGTCCGCAAACAGGGGCGAATGTGCACAAGCTTGCAGAAAAAAATATTCGCTTGCGGATAAAAACGGAAATTATATTTTAAAAGACAAATATTTACTGAGCCTTAAAGATTTATGCCTTAAAGATTATATAGAGCAAATGATTAAAGCGGGCGTTACGTCTTTTAAAATTGAAGGAAGATTGAAAGATGAAAATTATGTAAAAAATACGGTTTTATTTTACAGAAAAATATTGGATAAATTTGCACCGAAAACTTCCGACGGAGAAATTACGGAGGATTTTAAACCGGATATAAATAAAACATTCAACAGAGGATACACGACTTATTTTATAAAAGGATACGACGATAATATCTTTAACTTTGATACACCGAAATCAACGGGAGAATTTTTGGGCGTCATAAATAAAGTTTTAAAAAACGGTTTTAGCATAAACACAAATAAAAAAATATCAAACGGCGACGGGCTTTGTTTTTTTATTGAAGGCGGATTAAAGGGATGTTATGTAAATAAAGTTGAAAACGACATAATTTATCCCAACATTATGCCGAAAAATTTAAAAACGGGAGATAAAATATACAGAAATTCAGACACGGAATTTGAAAAAACGGTTAAAAATTCAAAAACAAAAAGACTTATAAAAACAAACCTTGTTATTAACGATAAAGAAATTATTTTAAATGACGGGATTTATTTTGTTCAAATTCCTTATCAATTCGATGAAATTGCGCAAAATAAAGAAAAAATGATTGAAAACATTAAAACCTCATTTAAAAAAACGGGAGATTCAATTTTTTATGTTGATGAAATTCAAATAATAACGGATAAAATTCCTTTCTTAAAAATTTCTTATATGAACGAATTAAGAAGAGAGCTTTTTAAACTTTTGGAATTTGAGCGTATTAAAAATTATAAGACAAATCATTTTAATAAAACGGTTTGTGCAAAATATGAAGATGTATATAAAGATTACAGGCTCAATATTCATAACAAAAAATCGGAAGAATTTTATAAAAAATGCGGCGTAGAAGACATTGAATATTCTCTTGAAAAAACAAGGGATTTTAAAAATAAAGAACTAATGAGAACCAAACACTGCTTAAGGCGCGCTTTAAATATGTGTCTTAAAAAGGGAGCTGAAAATAAAGAATTATTTTTAATTGATGAAAAAAACAAAAAATATCCCCTTAAATTTGACTGCAAAAATTGCGAAATGGCAATTATTGCACAATAATATATACTCTCTTTTTATTTATTAAAAATTATTTTTCAATATATTAGCGGTTTTCAGACATTTTATTAACATAATTGTATACTTTTGTAACAAAAGAAAGACATGTTGAAATTATAAAAAGTATATCGTTTTTATATATTTGTAGAGATAAAAGCAGACACTAAAAAGGAGTAGCAGTTATGTCAATAGAAGCAATTGGAGCAACAAGCGGTTATTCGGGTTCTTCTGTAGGCAGCGTATCGCAAGTCAAAGAAAGAGAATATAAAGAAGAAAATCTCTTTGCAGGCGGTATCTCAAGCCCCGTTAACGAAAGCGAAAATCTTTTTGCAAGCAACGGTGTTGAAGAATCTGCAGGAACATTAGCCAGCAGCGGCATTGAAGAATCGGCAGGAACTTTGGCAAGCAGAGGGGCAGACGATCGTATGCTTGAAGAATCGGCAGGTCAGCTTGCAAACGGCGGATTTTCATTGGTTGCATAA
>DVJH01000087.1 GCA_018710795.1 Candidatus Galligastranaerophilus gallistercoris
ATAAAATGTTTGGTTTGTTTATAAAAATTTACAATAACATTAAAAAATTTTTTTATTTAAAAATCCTGAAAAGAAAATATTACAGAATAGGTTCCTGCAAAGGCTGCGGAAAGTGTTGCGAGAATATATACGTTAACCACGGTAAAAAAGGTTTTATAAAAACCGAAGAAGAATTTTACAGGTTAAGGCTGAGCCACTCATTCTACAGAGGGCTTATTATAATAGGTTCGGATGAATTGGGGCTTACATTCAGATGTAAACATTTGGACTCTAAGACAAGAAAATGTACAATGCATTTTTTCAGACCCTTAATTTGCAGAAATTATCCTATGGAAGAGATTTTTAAGATGGGCGGCATTTTAACGGAAGAATGCGGTTTTAAATTTGTTCCGATTGAAAGTTTCAATGAAGTTTTATTAAAGCTTTCAAAATAGCCTTCTTATGATATGATTTAACTATGATTAAACCCAGAAAAACATTGGCGAATATTGAGCCTTATGAAATAGATAAATATTATCCGAATTTTGAATTAAAGCTTGATTCAAACGAAAACATTTACGGTCCGAGCCCTCGGGTTATAAATGAATTAAAAAATTTTTCACCGGACAGGGTTAAATTTTATCCTGCTTACGGCAGATTGATTGACAAATTGTCAGATATTTTGGATTGCGGGAGCGATAATCTGGTTTTGACAAACGGGTGCGATGAGGCGATTAATGTTTTATTCAATGCTTATTTAGACCCTTGCGACAAAGTTTTATCTTATGCGCCGACATTTTCCATGCCAAAAATTTATTGCGATATTTTGGGCGCCGATTTTTTCGAGATAACTTATAATTCAGACTTTGATTTTGATTTAGACAGATTTGAAGATAACATTGACGACAAGACAAAAATTTTATATATAACTTCTCCGAATAATCCGACGGGCGGTGTTGTGGAAATCGGCAAAATTGAATACCTTGCGGATAAATACAAAGACAAATTAATTGCCCTTGATTTTACTTATTTTAATTATTCTGATTTAGACCATGGGGAATATTTTTCGCTCGTTAAAAAATACTCCAATGTTGCAATTTTAAAATCAATGTCAAAAGATTTTGCCCTTGCGGGGCTTAGAATCGGTTTTATTTATGCGGACTGTAAAATAGTAAATGAAATCAGAAAAGTAATTTCTCCGTATTCGGTTAATGCCGCGGCAGTATGTGCGGCGAATGCTGCGCTTGAGGATTTTGATTATTATGTCGGTGTTTTAAATAAAATCAAAAATACCAAAGCGAAATTATGCGGAGAATTAACAAATATAGGCTTTGATTGCCGCTCGACTCAGGCAAATTTTCTATTGTGCAATATGAGAGAATATGCGGATTTTTATTATCAGAAACTTTTAAATAACGGAATTAAGGTTAAATATTTTAAAGGTGTTAAGGGTTTAGAAAATACATTCAGAATTACCGTTCCCGATGATATGGGAGCAGATAAACTTATTGAGACTTTAAAAACAAAGCCTTTATTTGTTTTCGATTTGGACGGAGTTGTTTTTGACGTTAAAAATTCATACAGAGAAGCAATTAAAAAAACTTTTGCATATTTTACGGGGTATGAATGCAGTGATGATGATATGCAGAATGCAAAAAATATGGGCGGGCTTTCAAACGATTGGGATTTAACCGCATATTTAATTAAAAAGGCGGGGTTTGAGGCTGATTATAATGAACTAATTAAGATTTTTCAGGATTATTTTTTCGTTCCCGAAAAAGAAGGGTCAAAAGGGCTTATCGATAGGGAAGAAGTTGTATATAATGAAGAATTTTTTAAGAATTTAACCAAATATGCGGATTGCGCCGTATTTACGGGGCGCCCGAGAAATGAAGCTTTTTATTCGCTTGAAAAATTCGGCATTAAAAAATATTTTTCTTTCTTTATGTGCAATGAAGATTTAATGGGAAACCAAAAACCGAGCCCGTTTGGCTTATTTGAAATTAAAAAGCGCTGCCCTTATTCAGACATTTTTTATTTCGGCGATACCGTTGATGACATAAAAGCAGGAATTGAAGCAGGGGTTAAAGTTTTCGGGATAATTCCTCCGAATGCACCTTGTGCCTTTAAAACAAAAGAAATTATGATTAATATGGGTGCGAAAGATGTTTTTGATTCTCCCGAATGTTTATTTGAAGCGCTTGTTGAAGGAAAAGTAAATGCAAATTGTTAATAAAAAAAGAAATACAAAAGAAACCGAAATCAGTTTGATTTTTAACCCCAAAGGGTCAGGGAATTATAAAATTTCAACGGGGATTAAATTTTTTGACCATATGCTTGAACAATTTGCATACCATGGAAATTTTGATATCGAATTAAATGTCAATTCGATTGATAAAGATAATCATCATATAGTTGAGGATGTTGCAATTACCCTCGGGCAGGCTTTTATTGAATCTTTAGAGGATAAAAAAGGCATCAAAAGATATTCCGATATAATTTTACCCATGGATGAAGCTTTGGTTCTTGCCGTTGTTGATATTTCGGGGAGAGCTTTTTGCAAGTGCAGTTTCAATTTAGCGGATGAAAAGACGTCTGATTTTGAAACGGTGTTGCTCCCGCATTTTTATAATTCTTTTGCACAAAATTCTTTAATCACTTTGCATATTAAACAATTGGACGGATTTGACACTCATCATATAATAGAATGTTCTTTTAAGGCTTTTGCAAGGGCGCTTAGGGGTGCAATTGAAGTTGATAAAAATAAATTTGATGAAGTTCCTTCAACAAAAGGAATTTTATAAAATTAAGCTTGATATAATTTTTTGTTTTTGAAATAATTTTTTTGTTGACAATTGAATAGTTTTATTAAATGGCAAGGTAGCTCAGTTGGTGAGAGCGCACGGCTCATACCCGTGAGGTCGAGAGTTCGAATCTCTCCCTTGCTATTTTTTATTCTTACGGCGCATTTAGCGCCGCTCACGGGTGCAATTGTTTCACAATTGCCTTTAATATACTCCTGTTTCATTCCTTTCATAAAGTTAGAAATTCGCCTGCTCCTGCAGGTTCCTATGTCGCTTTGGTCGTAATGTTACTTTCGATCACCATTATTCTAAGGCTAATGTTTCTCATTTTTTCTTATGATTTAATTTAACGCGTTTTATTCTGTATTTTGAATACCTGTTTCTATGGTTTAAAATTGGAGTTTTGTTTAAGTAATCAATAGATTTTATCTTT
>DVJH01000088.1 GCA_018710795.1 Candidatus Galligastranaerophilus gallistercoris
AAAAAAAGGGGTCTTTTTTATTAAAATTCTTGCCCCTGAAAATTAAATTTGCTTATAATAAATATATAAGTTAGGAGTTTATAATTTATGTATTTTGAAAAAGTTTTGACCATGATTCTGGCGGGCGGACAGGGAAAAAGGCTTTACCCTCTGACCAGAGACAGAGCAAAACCCGCGGTTCCTTTTGGCGGCAGATACAGAATTATTGACTTTGTGTTAAATAATTTCGTAAATTCATGGTTATATCGAATTAAAGTTTTGACACAGTATAAATCCGATTCTTTAAATAAACACATTTCAAGGGGATGGGATTTATCTTCTTCAATCGACCAGTATGTCGATTTGGTTCCCGCGCAGATGAGGACCGACGGCAACTGGTATAAAGGAACGGCGGATGCCGTTTATCAAAACGTTAATCAGATAACGGACGAAAAATATCAAACCGTTTGTGTTTTTGGCGGAGACCATGTGTATAAAATGGATGTCAGGCAGATGCTTGATTATCATTATAAAAAAGATGCGGATATTACAATTTCCGCCATTCCCGTTGATATTAACCTTGCGGGTGAATACGGCGTAATTGAGGTTGACGATGACTGGAGATTAACGGGATTTATCGAAAAGCCGAAAGAAAAACCAAAATCCATGCCAAATGACCCTACAAAGTGCCTTGTTTCAATGGGTAATTATATATTTAAAGCAAAATCTCTTGTTGAAGAATTAAAGGAAGATGCGCTTGATATAAATTCCGATCATGATTTCGGGAAAAACGTAATTCCAAATATGCTAAACAGAGGCAGAAAAGTATACGTATACGATTTTTCATCAAACAAGTTCCCGGGCATGACGCCTTCGGAGAGAGGATACTGGAGAGATGTCGGAAACATAGACAGCTATTTTCAGGCCAATATGGATTTATTGGCTTATGATCCCGAGTTAAATCTGTATTCAAATGAATGGCCCTTAAGAACTTTTAACTATAATTTTCCTCCGGCTAAATTTATCTGGGATGAAGACAAGAGATTGGGCGTTGCCAAAAACTCCCTTGTATCCGAAGGATGTATAATTTCTGGCGGTTCGTTATCTAATTGCGTGTTATCTCCGAAAGTACACATAAACAGCTATTGTCATATTTCGCATTCAATTTTGCTTGAAAATGTCAGTATCGGAAGATATTCAAAAATTAACCGTGCAATTATAGATAAAAATGTTGAAATTCCGCCGCATACGGAAATCGGCATAAATAAAGAAGATGATCTTAAAAGAGGGTTTTATGTTTCGCAGGGCGGAATTACGGTTGTGCCGAAAGATGCGATAATCGGCTGAAATTTTAAGTGAGCCTGTTATCGGGAGTAAAAGTTATATCGGGATGTTTAATAAAATGATCCCTGAAAAGCTTGTGGACTCCCGCGCCCAGTTTTGAGGAATTTTCATACATCTTTTTGATTTTTTCATCATGTGCTTTAATAAAATATTTTTCCGCATTTGCAATTTTATAAGTTTCATCGGGATTAATTTGTTCGTTTGTATCCGTCAGGGTTACAAATTCACAAAGGTCGCTTCCTATTTTGCCTTTTGAATATGCATCCATAAAGCCCGTTTTATCTATTTTTAAACCCGAATAATGAATTATCGTGTTTCTTTCGGGGTCAAGTTTATTAAAGCGGAAATTATCAAGAATCATATATATAAGTTCTCTTCCCGTTATTTCATTTGTTACTATTTGACCTGCTTTATGGTTTATTCCGTTCAGGCAGTTTAAAACTTCAAACGGTGTTACGGTTTTTTCTTCTCCGAGTTTAAAACCGTTTCTTATTGAAGAAGAATTGAGTGCAAAAATTCTTACTTCGGGGTCAATTTCTTTTATTTCTTCCATAATACAGTCGGTTACGAAATTTGCAAGATAATTGTTTTTATTTCTTATGCCGTCAATTGAAAGCGAAGTTATATCGGAATCGGTTGATTTTATTCCGTACGTTTTTTTAAGGTCTTCAGAAAACAATTGCTTATAAAATGCCGTAAGCTCTCCGGATTGAAAGCCGCTTTCATTGGGTCTTAATTCTTTCAGGGTTATACTTTTTGTATCGCCGTTATCATCAATTTCCATTTTTGCATTTGCTATTTTTTTGAAATTTTGTGAAAGGCAGACAATCATTGTTCCGTTTACAAATCTGATTTCATCTTTATGTTCATGTGCGTCAAATACAAGGTCGACCTTTGATTCTTTTGCGATTTCATCCCCCAGGCTAAGGCCAGTGTGGCAGGTCAGGATAACTTTTCCTTTCGGATATTTTTCTTTAAACGAGCCGATTTTTTTAATTATTTCCTCTTTTGTTTTTTGAAATTGCGCGGGGCTCATTGAGTTTTGTGGAATATTATTGTCTTCCGTAAGTTCAAGCCCGCTGTGGTCAAATATAAAATATTGAAGGTTAACGGGCGCTATTGCAAGGTTTAAAATTGCATGTTTAATATCGGGGTCTTTATCGTCGGGAATAAATTTAATGTGTTCCGTTACGATTTTTCCTTCGTTAATTGCATCTTGCAATTTATATGAGCGATTTGTATCCAGATTTGAAATAACCGTGTCTGCATCTATATCCCTTATTGTTTCACGAAAAAGATCCACTCCGCCGTCTAAGTCATGGTTTCCCGTTGTGAAAATCGTAACCAGCGAGGGCGATGTTTCTTTTAATTTGCCTATGAATTTATTCAGCATCTCTGCTTGAAATTTCATCAAAGGTTTGTTCGGGTCGGTCATAAAGCCGGTTTTGCCGCCGGAGATAAACCAGTCGCCCCCGATGATAAGATAATTTGCTTTCCCTTTTTCTTCTTTTTCAAAAACATCATTGTTTATTATCGCCCTGTATCCTCTGTCTGTAAGTTCCAGTGAGCCATGGGTGTCAGAGAGGGCAGTAATACTTATATTTGCGCCTTTAAACGAGGGCGTTATATTAAAAGGATTTATTTTCATATTCTGATTAAAAACGGTAAATATAATATTTTTCTTTTATAATTTCTTTATGGTGAATGAATATATTCTTCGGGCTAAAAAGTTTCATACCAAAAAGCGTCTGGGGCAAAATTTTTTGATTTCAAAAGATGTAATCAATGAGATTTTATCTTTTGCAAATTCTGATGATACGGTTTTAGAGATTGGCCCCGGGGCCGGGTTTGTAACGGAGAGGCTTGTAGAGAAGGTTAAAAAAGCCGTTGCGGTTGAATTGGACGAAGATGCGGTTAATTTATTAGATAAAAATTTGTCAGGGTTTCAAAATTTTAAGCTGATAAAAAACGACATTTTAAAAACGGATTTAAAAGAGCTTTTTGCAGATGAAATCAAAGAGAATAAAAAAATAAAAGTTATTGCAAATATTCCCTATTACATTACAACGCCCATTCTTTTATATCTTCTGGGCGAGATGGATGACAGAGATTACGAATACAGAAATATGATTGATGAAATCATATTAATGGTTCAATATGAAGTTGCAAAAAGAATTACGGCAAACCATAGTTCAAAAAATAAAGAATACGGGCTTTTATCCATACTTTCAAACTTTTGGGCGGAAACATCACTGGTAAAAAAAGTTTCAAAAAGGTGTTTTTACCCTTCGCCAAAGGTTGATAGCGCCCTTGTCAGATTTAAAATCCAAAATAATCCCAGAACCGAAATTACCCCTTATTTAAAACAAACCGTAAGAGCAGCCTTTTCCATGAGAAGAAAAAATATCAAAAACTGTCTGAAAGCTTCAGGGTTTATAAATGTTGAAGAGGCTCTAAGCAGCACAGGCATTGATTATAATTTAAGAGGCGAAAATTTATCGATTGAATATTTTTATAAATTATCTTTAATTTTAAAAAGGGAAGAACAATGAAAATTAAAGTAAAGTGCCCCGCCAAGATTAATTTAACCCTTAAGGTTTTTAAAAAAGATGAAATAACGGGATTTCATCCGATTGAAAGCATTATGCAATCCGTCAGCCTGTTTGATTATTTAACCGTTGAAGAAAACAATTCCCCCGGGATTATTAAACTCTCGGGCAATTCCGATGAAATTTCATATGATGAAAATAATCTTGTATATAAGGCAATAAAATTATATTTTGAAACGGCAAAAATAAAAAACGGGGGGCTTAATATATATATAGAAAAAAATATACCCGTTGCGGCAGGCCTTGCGGGAGGGTCAACGGATGCTGCGGGCATGATTTTTGCATTGCAGCATATATATAATAATATCCTTTCCGATAATGAAATATA
>DVJH01000089.1 GCA_018710795.1 Candidatus Galligastranaerophilus gallistercoris
GCCGATTTCTTCATCGGGCAATACGGGGTCTGTCATCATGTCCGCATGCATATGCAATGCAAGCTCAAAATGTTCTTTCGGTATTGTTACATAATAAAATGTATAATCTTTCCAGGTTGCGGCATTTATTATTCCGCCGTTTCTTTCCATTGTGCGGTCAAATTCGCCCGCTTTATATTTATGTGTGCCTTTAAACATTAAGTGTTCAAGAAAATGCGAAACGCCGTTATTATGATTGTTTTCATTAACCGAACCCGTATTTACCCAGGTGCTTATATTTACCATTGTGCTTTTTTTGTGTGCGATAACGAGCCTGTGCCCCGTTTCAAACGTTACGATTTCAACGGGTTTTACCAAATAAGGATATTTTATCTCTTCTTTTTTTATAATGTTATTCATTTGTTGTGTATAAATCCTTTCTTAAGGCTTTTGCGCCTCTTAAATAGCAATGTTTGATTTTTTCCTGAGGAATATCGGTATTAACGACAACAAGCGCCCTTAAACATAAAGGCATTTGCCCCACAACTTCCATTTCTCTGTAGCACATCATAGGCACCATATCAAATCCCAGCTCCAGCCTTGCGTATTTGGCGGGAAAATCCGCATTTACGTCATTTGTAACCGTAAAAATTATAAAGGCAATGTCATCCGTTTTTATATTGTTTGATGTAATAATTTGTTTAACGAGTTCAACCGTTGCTTCTTTAATTTCTTCTTTTGTGTTGTCATTCAGCGTGGTTGCGCCTCTTATTCCTCTTGTTTGCATAAAATTTTATCTCCAGATTTTATTTTAGAACCCAAGCTCCAGTCGTATGCGCTCATAATGTTTTTTCCTTCGGGCTTTACGGTTATGATTAAAATTGCCCCCGTTTTGCATTTTATTAAAATTCCTTCTTTATTGACGGAAATAACGCTTCCTGCGGGAATAAAATCATTATTTTCTTTTGCTTCGGTTTTTAAAACTTTTATTATTTTATTGTTGTATATAAAGTGATTTGTGTTAATTTTACACATTGCGCGGACTTTATTGTGGATTTTTATTGCATTGTCGTTAAAATTAATGTCTTTATCCGCTTTTGTCATTTTTTTCGTAAACGTTGCGCATTCGGGGTTTTGCTTAACGGGTTTCAGAGTTGAATTATAGAGCCCCGTCAGAGTTTGTTTTATAAGTTCGGGTGATTCTTTTGCAATTTTTTCAGACAGCGTTTCATAGTTATCTTCATCGTTCAGATTGATTTCTTTTGTAAGGCAAATATCCCCCGCATCCAATTCAAGGACGGTTACCATTGTTGTAATGCCCGTTATTTTGTCTCCGTTTAAAAGACATTCGCAAATAGGGTTTGCACCGCGGTATTTGGGAAGCAGGCTTGCATGGAGATTTATGGTTTGAAATTTAGGTATTTCAAGAACTTCTTTGCTTAATATCTGACCGTATGCAAACGTAACAAAAAAATCGGGGGCAATCGCTTTTAATTCTTTTATCGTATCTTCGTCTTTTGAAATTTTATACGGTTCAAAAACTTTTATGTTGTTTTTAATTGCTTCTTTTTTAATTTTTGAATCCGTTATTTTTTTTCCCCTGTCAGAGGGTTTAGAAGGCTGTGTTACAAGAGCTTTGACAATAAAATTCCCGTCGTTAATTAGAGATAAAAACGACTCAATTGCAATATCGGGTGTTGCAAAATAAACGACAGAGATTTTATTCATTATTATCTGCCTTATTGTCCTCGTTTGATAATAAATCTTCTATATCTTTTTCATCAAGCATTTTGTCTTTTTGTACCGTCGGCAGATTGTTTTCTTCAAGCACTTTTATTGCTTCAAAAATGTTTCTTGAGTGGTCTATGAATAAAATTCCTTCAAGGTGGTCGTATTCATGCTGAATTGCGCGGGAAAGCAGCGAGCCGTCTTTTGCTTCCATAATAAACGGTTTGCCGTTAATATCAAGCGCTTTTACTTTAACATAAGAATACCTTCTGACGTCGACGAATGCGTTAGGGAAGCTTAAGCACCCTTCTTTTTCATGGGTTGCGCCTTCTTTTTTGATGATTTTGGGATTGATAAATACAATCGGGTTATAGGGCTCGTTATCCAATGAAACATCTATTACAAACATTCTGATGTTTTCGCCTACCTGCGGGGCGGCAAGACCTACACCGTTGTTTTTATACATTGTATCTATCATATTTTCGGCAAGAATTCTTATTTTTTTTGAAATTTTCGAAATTTCTTTTGATTTTTGCCTTAATGATTCATTTCCGTATGTAACTATTTTTAATATTGCCATATTTCAAATTATAGCAAATGTAATAAAAACGGGCAATTTTTTACAAAATTGCTTTTAACATAACCGCAACGCCTAATTGCTGGTCAACATATCCCGCGTCATAGACGCCGTCTGCCACATATTTGCCCGATGTATAGTTTGTTGTTCCCGCCCATACGTAAGGGGAGGCTACTCCTTTATTTCTGTACCCCAGCCCGTTATATCTTTCGGCAAAGTCATACCAGGTGTTAATGTTATTTAAATCAATATTTCCGTATCCGCCCGATAGTGCGTCTATGGCGGAAGCTTCCCAGCTTGAATACCCCGACAGCGAACCGCCGTCATGAAGCCTTCTGTTAAAGTTTCCGCTTGCTTCTCTCCAGTGAATTGCGGCGATTAATTCTGCGGGAACTCCCGTTCTTGCGGCAACCGTTTGGTATCTTGATTTGTTTTGCGCCCAGTGCGATTTAAATTGCGGAAGCTCGCTTTGCTGTCTTGATGACAGTTTTTCCGTAAAATTGTATGAGAAGTTGCCGTAGTTCGTGTTTACGTTTGTTGCACCGGAAGAGGAAACCGAAGAAGTATTCACTGTATTTAGCCCTTGTGCCGCAGCTCGCGCGGCAGCTTCCTGCTGAGCTTTTATTTGTGCAATTTCGTTTTCCATTGTGGTTAACAATGTCATAATCTGTCTTCTTAGGTTAGAAATCTGATTTGTTATGCTTGATACCGATGAAGTTATCTGTTCTATTCCCGATGCATCTTCTGCGCTTGAATATCCGTGCATTGCTTCGCTTCTTTGTGATTCCAGAGTTTTAATCTGCTGTTCTATGGCTTGAATTTGTTTTTGATATTTTTCTTCGACTTCTTCTATGCTCATTGTGCTTGCGGTTGAAGATGAAGAAGATGAGGATGATGATGAGCTTGATTTTGCGGAATTATTTTCATCCGTATCTTCCACAAAAGTTTGCAGTTCGTTTTCGGTCAATTTTCCGTCATTATTTTTATCTATTGATTTTAAGGCAGAATTTTCCGTTACGCCCGCTTCTTTTAAAACGGTGTATAAATCTTTTGATTCAATTTTGTAGCTTCCGATTTTGAAATTTTCGCCCATTTATTTGCTTTCCGATTACATAAGTTGCGTTGTCGATGTTATATTTGCTCCGGTTAATTGATTATAAATGCTTGTAACCGACGGCACCCATCCGGAGTTTGTGCCGTTCGGGTCGTTTGCCGCACCTACGGGGCAATATTTTGCTCCGATTGAACTTATCGTGGTTAAACCTTGATCTATATAATTTTCTTTAAGGTTTTTTGCAACGGCGCGGATTCCTTCTTCAAGACTTGAATAGTGTTTAAGACTCATCCAGTTTGAGGACGGATCCATCATGCCGCCCGGGTTATTGTAATTTTTGATTGCACTCGAGGTTCCCCAGCCCGTTTCAAGAGCCATTATTGATGCAAGAAGGTTGGGGTCCAGCCCGTATTCTTCGGCAATTGCCGCAACCATTTCTCCTTTGCCCGCTAGCACGCCTTTATTGAACGATGAATTATTAAACGTGTTTACAAATTCTTCGCTGTTACCCGAATACGTGTAGCTTCCGCCCGATACGGATGTGCCTGCAGTTGCTGCGGATTCTGCGTTTGTATATATATTTAAAATCTGTCCTCTTAAATTTGTAATTTGATTTTGAATATTATCCGACTGCTGTTTATACTGATTAAAAGTTTCAAGGTCGGGTGCGGTTCCCATTTTGTTATTTATTTGGTTCCTTTGATTCATTAAGTTATCGAGCTGTTCATAGAGCGCAATAAGCATATCATCGGTGCTTGATTGCGTTGATGAAGAATTATTTGATGTTTTGTTTTCTTCTTCATCGTCCGTAAGCGTGAGTTCGACAAGCTCATCTTCCGATATTGTCATATCGTTATTTTTATCTATGGTTTTTAAATCTTTATCGTTGGTAACGCCGGCTTCTTTAAGGATGCCGTATACTTCGTTTGTTTGCATTGAATAACCGCTGATTTTTTCCGTCATAATTTTTTCCTTACCTTGTTCTTAAAAATGCAACATTTCCGTTTATCGGGTATTCCGTTTTTCTTGTATAGTTTCCGTTATTTCCTTCCATAACCGTTACGGAGTTTTCATTAACGGATACAACAAGACCTACATGGTCATATTCATTGTCATTTTCCCAGTTCATAACGATTAAATCACCGGGGCGGACCTCTGAGGCGCTTACCACGGCACCCGCTTTATTTGCCGCATTATAAATTGCTTCCGGGTTCCATTTGTTCCCGAGCTTTTTATACCAGTTTGCTGCTTCGTCATAATGTCCGGAATTTTTTAGGACATAATCCGTAAATACTCCGCACCAGCGGTTGTCTTTGCCTGCAAATACACTGTCGACCCCTGCCATTTGCGCACAGGAATAGTTTGCAAATTGTTCGGCAAAACTTGAAATATCCGATTCATATGCGCCCGAGGGTTCTCTTTGCCCCAAGGTATTTGTACCTTTAATCATGGCTTGTATTTCTTTTGAATTTTCTATTAAATCAACAAGCTCGACAAAATTATCTTCTGAGATTTTTTTGTCTTTTGTTAAATCCAGCTCGCTCAAAAGCTTGTTTGACGTTATATCCGCTTTATTAAGAAAGTTTTTAATATCTTTTGAAGTGATTTCAAATTTACCTATAGTGAGTTCTTCACCCATTTTTAATCCTTTCTTTTTAAGGACACGACAAATTTCCTTCCATAATGTTTATGTCGGCATTTTGGGTTTAAAACTTTATTATATGTTAAGAATTATTAACTAGCATAATGCGGTGTTGGCGTCAACATTTTTACCCGAAAGTTCGTTGTAAATTGTTGTTACGTTCGGAATCCAATTCGAGTTTAATCCGGTCGGGTCGTTGGATGCGCCTACGGGGCAGTATTTTGCACCGATTGAACTTATCGTGTTTAATCCTTGATTGATATATCCGTTGGCAAGGTTTCTTACTACGGCTTCTATACCTTCTTCAAGTGATGAGAATGTTTTAACCGTCTGGTGTCCCGTTGCGGGGTCCATATAACCTCCGGGGTTATTTTTGTTTACTATTGCGCTTGAAGTGCCGTAGCCTGTTTCGGATGCCATAATTGCAGAAACAAGATACGGATCGACTCCGTATTCGGCGCAGACTTCTTCGATATAACCCGCTTTGTCCGCAAGTACGCCGTTTGCAAATTCACTGTTTGCAAATGCTTCCGCAAGGTCTCCGAGGTTTTCGGCTTCGCCCGCTTTTGTTCCTCTTTCAGCTTTTAATTCTTCAAGTTCTTGTCTTTGTGAATCAAGAGTTTCCTGAGCGGTTGCATTATCTGTTTCGTATGTTTCTTTTATTCTTTCGATTTCGTCTTTTGTTTCCTGTATTATTTTCTTTAAGGGTGAATTTTCATCAAGACTTTCTTCAATTTCTTTTAATATTTCTTCTTTTGCGGTTTCCTGTTCTTTTTCCTGTTCTTTGAGGTCTTTCAGTTCTTTTTCGATATTTTGGATTTCTTCTTCAATTTTTGCTTTTTTATCTTCCAAATCTGCTTTTTGGGCTTCAAGGTCGGCTTTCAGCGCTTGATTTTCCGCATTTTTTTCCTCATTATCGGAATCCGTTTTAATTGCCGAAATTTGTGCGCTTAATTCCGAAATTTGGCTTGATGTGCTTGATAATTCGCTTTCTTTATCGCTTTTTTCATTTTCTTTTTCGGTTATATTTTCTTGCGTTTCGTTGAGCTTTTCATCGGCTTCTTTGTATTCTTTTTTTAATTCTTCGTCTACTTCATCGCTTTCTTCAATTGCTTCTCTTTGTTTTTGTTCCTGTTCTTCAATGTCAGCGTCTTTTGTTTCGCGAAGATTTTGTATGTTTTCTTCGGATTCGGGGATTTTTACCGTTTCTAGTTCTTCGATTTGTTTATCTAAGTTATCAACTTCTTCTTGCGCTTCATTTGCGGCTTGCTGCACCGCTTGTTGAGCTGCATTGTACGAACTTCCGCCGGAAGAATTTCCGACAGAACCGCCGCCCGTATACCCGCTGCCGCCGCCTGTCGTATTCTGTACGGGCGCTGATTGTGCGGGGGTTGTTGTTTGCGCATCTTCTTCATTGTTAATTCCAAAGAGGTTTTTTAATTTTTCGATTAAACCCTGTTTTGTTTCTTCATCTTCAAGAATTGAACCATTTTCTTCATTTGAATCAATATTATCTTTTACGAATTTTTTAATTTCGCCTGCGGTTAAATCGGAAAGTGTTTTTGCGGATGAACTTATTTTTGATATTTCATCTTCGCTTAATTTTCCGTCTTTATCTTCGTCAATTAAATCAAAAACTTTGTCGTAGCCTATTTCTTCAATATATTCATCAAGTTTTGAATTTGATTTGATAACGGTTTTAAATTCATTCATTGCCTTTTCATCGGGCTTTGATTCCGTTTCTTCTTCGGCTGTGTTATCTTTTGATTCTTCTGTTTCTTTTGTTTCAAGTTCTTCTTCAAATTCGCTTAAATCAATGTTTTGAAGCTCGTCTTCATTTTGTATGTATATTCTTTCGGACGGCTTGGTTTCGGTTGAATTTTCAATTTTTGTATCTGCCGCGCTTAAAACCGTGTCATCCGCACCGTTTACGTATAGATCGTTTATTTGATTAATCAGCGAAGTTCTTTCCATCATTACCTCATCATTTATGTATATATAAAGTATATATCTTTTAAATAATTGCTAATTTTTAAACGATTATGTAACAAAAACTTAATATAAAAAATAAGGCGGCAAAAATGCCGCCAATGATTTAATTTTGATAGTAAATTTATTATTTTGAAGCGTTTTCAACGGCAACCGCAACAGCAACGGTAGCACCTACCATCGGGTTGTTTCCCATGCCGATTACGCCCATCATTTCAACGTGTGCGGGAACGGAAGATGAACCTGCAAATTGCGCATCTCCGTGCATTCTTCCCATTGTGTCGGTCATGCCGTATGAAGCAGGACCTGCGGCAACGTTGTCGGGGTGAAGCGTTCTTCCCGTGCCGCCGCCTGAAGCAACCGAGAAATATTTTTTATTGTTTTCAAAGCACCATTTTTTGTATGTGCCTGCAACGGGGTGTTGAAATCTTGTGGGGTTGGTTGAATTACCCGTAATCGAAACATCAACGCCTTCTTTTCTCATGATTGCAACACCTTCGGATACATCGTCGGCACCGTAGCATTTAACTTTTGCTCTTTCGCCGTCGGAGAATGCCGTTTCTTTTACGACTTTTAATTCACCCGTTTTATAATCGTATTCTGTTTCAACGTATGTAAAGCCGTTTATTCTTGAAATAATGTATGCGGCGTCTTTACCGAGACCGTTTAAGATAACTCTTAAAGGTTCTTTTCTTACTTTGTTTGCGTTTCTTGCAATGCCGATTGCGCCTTCTGCAGCTGCGAATGATTCATGACCCGCTAAGAAGCAGAAGCATTTTGTTTCTTCTCTTAAAAGCATAGCACCCAGATTACCGTGGCCCAAGCCTACTTTTCTTGTATCACCAACGGATCCGGGGACCGCAAAAGCCTGAAGACCTTCGCCGATTGCTTCTGCTGCGTCCGCTGCGTTTTTAATTCCTTTTTTTAATGCAATGGCACACCCTAATGTATATGCCCATGAGGCATTATCAAATGCGATAGGCTGAATGCCTTTAACGATTTCATCAACATTTATTCCTTTTGACAGACATAATTCATTGGCTTCATCCAAAGATTTAAAACCGTATTGTTCGAGAACTTTGGCTAAAGTTTTTTCGCGTCTGTCTTGTCCTTCAAATTTTGCCATAATTATTTTCCTTTACATTTCTAACTTTAACTAAATTTTGACCTTTGTTATTCTTTTCTCGGGTCAATCGTTTTAACGGCGTCTTTAAATCTTCCGTATGTACCTATATTTTTCTCATAAGCTTCTTTCGGGTCAACGCCTTTTTTAATGGCATCCATGACTTTGCCCAGGTTAACGAATTTGTAGCCTATGATTTCATCGTTTTTATCAAGTCCTAATTCAAGGATATATCCTTCGGTTAATGACAGATATCTTGCGCCTTTTTGTTTTGTGGAGTGGATTGTGCCCACCATTGAACATAAACCTTTACCGAGGTCTTCCAAGCCTGCACCTACGGGAAGTCCGCCTTCGGAGAATGCGGTTTGCGTTCTGCCGTATACAATCTGCAGGAATAATTCTCTCATTGCAACGTTAATAGCATCGCAAACCAGGTCGGTATTTAATGCTTCAAGAATTGTTTTGCCGGGGAGAATTTCACCCGCCATTGCGGCAGAATGAGTCATGCCGGAGCAGCCGATTGTTTCAACGAGCGCTTCTTGAATAACTCCGTTTTTAACGTTCAATGTTAATTTGCAGGTTCCCTGCTGAGGCGCACAGCAGCCGCAGCCGTGGGTCAGACCCGAGATATCTTCAATTTTTTTAGCTTTTGTCCAGTTTCCTTCCTGAGGAATAGGAGCGGGTTCACCCTTTACTCCTCTTTTGACGCAGCACATTTGTTCGACTTCATGAGTTACTTGTATCGAATCCATTTTTTACTCCTTTTTTCTACATCAAATTACAAGAATAATTTAACGTAAACAAAAAGGAATGTAAAATTTATTCTTTTAAAAATCGGGCAATAGCTTCCTAGTTGTTTGAATCAAGTGTATCGGACAGCTGTTTTACCGTTTTTATAAATGTTTCCCGATTTTTTTCGTCTTTAAGGTAGTTTATGACTTCTTGTTTCGTGCCTTTAAAAATAAAACTTTTTACGAGCTTATCCGAGTCTTTGCGGCATGAAACCGCTGAAATTCTTCTTGATGTTTTGGGGTTTGTTAAATCGCATTCGATGGCAAGCATTGCACGATTTTCGCTGTCCGGGATATTATATGAAGCGGAAATAGGGGTAAATTGTCCATTTTCAGGTACTTCCCTTTCGGAGCGTTCCAATAAATTATTAAATATCAGACCCGTAAAATGTTTAAAATGTTCTTCGGGTGTTCTTGTCATTTTGGGCTGCTCCTTATTTGCGCCTGAAAATCTTATGTTAAAATTGTTGCCTATTGTGCTTATATTCATTATTTTTCCCTATTTTACCATAATCTTGATATTATAAAACATGTAAGAATAAATAATTGCCAAAATTATTTTTTTTAGTGCCCTTTGGCTGCTTTTGCAAGCCCGTTCCAATCTAGAAGTTCAAGTGTAGTGTCGGGCAGGCTTTCTATATAGCTTCCGATTTGAGGCATTTGGTATCCGTCGGGTAAGATGCCAAGTTCTTTTAATCGTAATGTTTTATAAGTGTCTGCAAGGTATCTGTTATAACTATTGTATGTATCATCATCCATTTTCTTTATGATGTCATATATGCCTGAATATTTTGTATCGTTAAATGCAATTTTACCCGTTCTGATGTCATAAGGTATATGTTCAACGTCAGCAAATGCGTTAACTTCACTTCCTCTAATTTGTAATTCGCCGTTACCTGTCCTTCCGTTTGATAAATTATGTTTTGTGTTCATCTGGGTCGATGTGTAGCCTGAATCTTTTATTGCTTTTTTGCTTATTGTTACGCTGAAAGTTTCCCCTTCTTTTGCTTTTGAGGGCATTTCAACCGTCATTGAACCGTCATCGTTAAAGTGGCTGTTTGCGTTTTTAAATTCAATATCGTTTGCCGTTACTATTTCGAACGGTTTATTTGACTTAATAATCCCGTTTTGAACCGCATAATCGTATGCGTCCGCAATTTCCTGCACCTGTGCGTCGGTAAAATATGATGTTATGCCGTCGCCGTAATTATTAATTTCCGTTATTTGAAGTTCGCCCGATTTTATGCCTTGAACCATTTGTTCAACTATTGATTGATTTTGTTTTGTTTTAAGTGCATCAATAATCCCCGATTGTCTTTCTGTTAATATTTTTGCCGCATCATCGGAGACTTTTGCGCCTGATATAAATGTTATACAATCGTCATAGCTGAAATCGGTATCTTCAAGAAAACTATCAACTATTTCTTTTGAAGTTTTTTTATCAAGGCTTTTCATTTGTATTCTGACGCCTAATGCATCGCTTACGGTTTGATAATATGTTTCGGGGTCATAGCTTTTGATTTTATTTTTAAGGTCTTTTCCCGCCAGTTTTTCAAATGTAGATTTTTGACCTTTTGCTCTTGCCGTTATTACCGTTATATCATCTTTATTTGAAAATACCCTGCTTACCTGAAGCGCTGCTTCATCTATTTGTTCGTCAAAAAGTTTTGCTAATTCTTCAGATGCCTTTGACATATCCGTGAAATTTTCCGTACGTCTTGCCAAATCTTCAATTTTTATGGGATTATCAGGGTGATTCAGGTTATAGTTTTCAATAAATGTTTCAACCTGTGCTTTTGTATCGACGGGAGCACCGGGGTTTTTACCGTGGCTCACTTTAAATTTTGTTTTAAAATCAATTGCACTGGTTACTCCGCCGAGTAATCCTCCGAATACACCGCCTGCTGCTGCGTTTGATACGGTTGAAGATAATAATTCGGATGCATTGAATTCTTCACCGTCAACTATGGTATTAACCGTATATTCTGTTGCGCCGGATGCTGCACCCGATATTGCACCAGCTTTTAGACCTTGAATTGCGCCGTTTTTAATTGATTGACCCAAAGTACCCGCAGCTTTTCCTACCATGCCTCCGGTTGCAACGTTTACTGCGCCGTCAACCGCACCCGTCAGGGCGTCTTTTGCCATTTGTTTAATATCAAATGCGTCGCCTTTAACTTCGTTTGTGGCTCTGTCTGCTGTTTTAAGACCCGCTTTTGCGCCTCCGCCTATTGCTGCGCCTATTCCTACCGCAGCCAGACTAATTCCGCCGGTTGCAACCGCGATTCCCGCCGTTGCGGCGCCTGCCGCAATATTTGTTATAAGGTTTACTCCGCCTTCTTGTTTTTCTTCATAACTCTCGATTGTTTCGAGTGCTTCTTCATAGCTTATTTCGCCGTTATTATAATCTTCGATTGCATCTTCAACTTTATTTGACCCAAGCCCTATGCCTGTTACATTTTTAATGCCGTTCCATAATTTCCCCAAAAAACCTTGTTTATCTTGAACTTCTTCAAATTCTTCTTCAAGGGTATTTATAGGATCCGTCGTTGCGGTATCAGAAAAGATTGATACATTATTATTTGATAATTCGTTTGAATCCGAATTTTGCATGTTCGGATACGAATTTGCCCTAACGGCATAGTCCGTGTTTATGTTCGTCATATTCTCTCTTCTAATGGGGTGTTATTCATATATATAAAATATATATCTTTTCAAAAATTGATTTTTTCGGCTGCGATTATTAAGTTATGTTACTTATTTTAATTTGCCGAGAGATAATCTTGACATATCTGTAGCCGAATATGACGATCGGATCGAATTTATTTTTTCGATTGCGGTTTTTTTGTTTAAATCTTTCTGGGTGTGAATACCTTGAATGAATGCTTTGCTTATTCCTTCCGGCATTGTAAAATGTTTATTTACAAAAAGTTTTCCCGTATTTGAATTTGCAAGAAGTATATTACAGGGAAAATTACGTGCGTCCGATGAAAAAGTATGTTTTGTATTTTTGGTAAAAATACACGGTATATCTATCCATTTTAATTCTTTATATTTAAGCAAAAGAAACATGATGTCGTTTTTGAAATATAACTGGAAAAACGGCGGATTTAAAAACTGTTCTATTATATGTTCATCGGGATTTTTCCAGAGGAATTTCAGCGTCAGCCCGTCAGAATCCAGACAAGCCATTACGGCTTCTCTGTTTGATATGAATTCTTCATAGTATTGGTTCGGCTGATACATTTTGTTAATCATTGTAAATTTGTGCTAAAGTTTTAAGTAAATTGACAGTATTTAAAAAATATAGTTCAAAGGTAAAACCCATGTTGTTAGATTTCATTTTAAATTTATTTTTTAGAAAATCAACGCCCTGTGCGGTTAAGGTAACTATTTATAAATAGAATAGCATAATGCGGAAATTTGATAAATAATTTCCCGTTATCTTTTATCTATGACTTTTATAACGTGCCAGCCGAAATCGGTTTGAACGGGGTCTGACATTTCGCCGACCGGAGTTTCAAATGCGGCTTTTTCGAATTCCGGCACCATCTGCCCGCGCCCGAACCAGCCTAAGTCTCCGCCGACACGCCCCGAGGGACAGTTAGAAAACTGTTTTGCAAGCGCTTTAAAACTTTCGCCGTTATTTACGCGCATTATTACGGCTTTAGATTGATTTTTTGTTTTTGTCAGTATATGAAGCGCATGGACTTCGGTATAATTATCGGCATTCGGGTCAATATTTTGCTTTGCGCAAACCACACCCATAGTTAAAACAGACAGCATTAATAATGCAAAAAACGATAATATTTTTTTCATATCGGCTCCTTTTTTTATTATTTAAACATAAAAATTGACATTTAAAACCGCCGAAATTTATAATATCCTTTGTTATGCAAAATAAAAGGTCTATATTGGATATCTTGGGTCCCGTTATGATAGGTCCTTCCAGTTCTCATACGGCAGGTGCCGTAAGGCTCGGTCTTTTGGCGGGAAAAATTACGGGTTCGGGGCTTAAAAAAGTTACCTTTAATCTTTATAATTCTTTTGTAAAAACGGGTTTCGGCCATGGCACAAATAACGCTCTGGTTGCGGGAATTTTGGGGTATGATGTTTGGTCGGAGGAAATAAAAAACAGTTTTGAAATTGCCCGTGAAAGAGGGCTTGAATTTGAATTTAATTATTTTGAAGATTATAACAGGCACCCCAATTCTGTCGATTTTATAACCGAAAATAATGACGGCTCTGTTCTTGTCATAAAAGGCGCTTCCGTCGGTGCGGGCGAAATTGAGATAGAAGAAATTAACGGCTATTCATTTCACTTGAAAGGAGATTTTAATACGCTTTTATTAATGTATAAAGACGCACCGGGGATGATATACAGAGTTGCAAACATAATTCAGACCGCAAATATTAACATTGCTTCAATGAATTGCGACAGAGCGGCAAGAGGCGAAGGTGCCTCCATGGGGCTTTGCCTTGATCAGGAACTTCCCGAATCCGCCCTTGAAAAAATTACGGGCATTAAAGACATATATTTTATAAGATACATTGAAAGGCTTAAATTTTAAGTGTCAGACAGTTTTTTTGAATTATTAAACGATACGGACGAAAAAAACCTGGTTGATTTTATTCTGAAAGAACAGGTTAAGTAACGGGTCTTTGTGTTAATAAAATAAAAGAAAAGACGGAAAATATATTTGATGTAATGATTGATTCCGTTATAAGAGGAACAACTTCTAATGAAAAATCAAGAAGCGGTTTATCGGGGTTCAGTGCAAAATGTCTTTCCGATTATTCCGATAATCCGTTTTTAAGCCGGTTTTGCGCTAAGGCTCTTTATTATTCCGTTGCGGTTGCCGAAGAAAATGCAAGAATGGGAAAAATTGCCGCTTGCCCCACCGCAGGGTCATCGGGGATAATCCCAGGGGTGTTTGTTTCTTATTTTGAGGAATTTTCCCCGGATAAAGCCGATATGGTAAATGCTCTTATCGTATCGGGAGAGATTGGAAGAATTATTGCTCTAAAGGTTGCCCCCGCAGGTGCGGTTGCGGGGTGTCAGGCCGAGTGCGGTACTGCTGCCGCAATGGCGGCGGGCGGGCTTTGCTATTTGCAAAAATGTAATCTTGATACCATAATAAATTCCGTTGCTCTTACCGTTAAAAACGTTTTGGGGTTAACATGCGACCCTGTTGCAGGGTTGGTTGAAGTTCCCTGTATTAAAAGAAACGCATATCTTGCGCAGTGTGCGATTACTTCTTTTTACCTTGCATCATCGGGGATAAAATCGATAATCCCTGCGGATGAATGTATTGATGCAATGGCTGAGACTGGTGCCATTATGTCTCCAAAACTTAAAGAAAGTTCCGAAGCCGGGCTTGCTGTTACAAAAACGGGGATTAGAATTAAAGACGAATTATATAAGACGTTCGGTGTAAAAAATTGCCTTTAAGGGCGATAACTATTTTTGTTTTTCGGGTTAAGTTTCCTTTTGTATAAAATGAAAGGAAATTAAAAATGAGCTTTAACCCCCTGAAAGAAAAAGGTATTCCTCTTGATAAACAATTGAAAACTTGGACTGATATCGTAAAGCGTCCTTATAAAAGGGAGCTTGCGGATTGCTACACCCGAACAAGACAAATTCTGATGAACGGAATTGAAGTTGAAAGCTGGAATTTTAAACATCATTTCTTAAGAACTTCAAACAATATGGAAATAAATAAGCTGATTGCCGATATCAGAAGAATTGAAAACAATCAGCAGACGACTATTAACTGGCTTTGCCCCCACAATCAGTCCGTATTGGATACGACATTGGGGTATGAGCAGGTTGCAATAGATTTAACCGCCTGGCTTGCACAGAATGAGCCCGATGATTATGTTAAAGAAACATACGATTTCGGCTTATTGGAAGATTTTGACCACCTGTACAGATACAGCCAGTTTGCATATTTAATTGAAGGGACCGACCCCAATGATATCCTGCATTATTCAACGGATGTTAATTTTGCCCGCCCGACCCAGTATCACCATAACCCGAACAGATTAAGAATCAGAAAATCATACGACAAATTAAATACCGATCCTCAAACAAAGGTAAATATCTTAACCCTTGTGTCGGCCGAACAGCAGACGCATAATTTTTACGCAGAACATGGTTTCATGTACGGTTCCGATGATTTAAGAAAGCTTTACGCCGAAATTTCCGATGTGGAAGAAGAACACGTTACAATGTATGAAACTTTGATTGACCCGACGGAAACAATGCTTGAGAAACTATTAATCCATGAATTTTGCGAAGTTTGCTGTTATCATAACTGCTATAAAGACGAAAAAGACGACAAAATAAAACTTATATATGAAGAATTTCTTGCTATGGAGATTGAACATCTCCAAATTGCGGCAAAAATGCTTGAAAAATATCAGGGAACTGACGCAGAGGAAATTATCGGCGGCAAGATATTTGACACCTGCCATTTTGAAGAACAAAAGGAATATGTAAACAATATTATTTTAAATGAGTCGGATAAAAGACTCGATACGGATTTTAAGTATACTTATATAAAAGATTTGAGTGAAGATTGGACGGGCTATGAAGCGCAAAGAGTTCTTCTTTCAAAGTGTGCGCCGTCTGAGACTTCCGTTAAATTATCGATTAACGGTATTATGAAATCCGATATTGTCTCAACCGATTTAAAAATGCTTAAAATGAGACAAAAAATTCTTCAAAATGCGCTTGATATTAATATGATGGCGCCAAATACCGTTAACCCCGATGAATATTCAACCGTTGAATCGGATAAAATTTTTAATTGATATTATTTTAATTTCCCTCTTAATAAAAGAGGGAAATTTTTTAATTAAAGTTTTATTTAAATTTGCCGATATAAAAATCAACAAGAGTTGACTAACGTTAAAATTTCATTAAACAGGTTTTTAGGAAAGGATTATTATGTCGGTTAATAATTTGTCTGCTCACGGCAGGGCATATTATTCGAGTGCTTCTCAAAGCGAGCTGCCGCTTTCACTTATAAATAAAATGAAGAGCCTCGGAATTAACCCTGATGAGGCGGGTTCGGTTGCGGAAGCTTACAATTTAATAAAAGAGGCACAAAAGAACCAGAATGTTCAAAATGCTCAAAATTCTTCAAACGATGAAGCAAAAAATAATAATGAAGAATCATCCGCCGCAAGAGATGAGGCTGTTGAGCTTGCAAACAAAATCGGCGTTAAGGTGTCAGAAAATGATTCTGCCGAAGATATAATTTCCAATCTTAGAAGCTATATAGAAAAAATGCTTTCATATGCCGTTGATACTTATGATAAAGCCTTATACGACAAATTCAGCGAATATAAAAGGCTTTTAAAAGATATTGAAACCAAAGAATCCGGCGGGACATTTTCCGATACGAACGTATTTTCGTTTATGGATATGGTTGCCCAGCAAAATAAATTTGCGCTTAATCTGGGAAATAAAGAAGACAAAATCGATAAAATCGGCTGATTTTGATATTTTTTTATAAAATCGGGCATAATAAAAATGTATTTCGGAAGTTATATTATTAAAGTTTTTTAAAACCCTGCCGATAATATAAACATAAGGATGAAACATCACCGTTAGATTTCCCCCTTGAAAGGCGGCAATGATGAGTGTAAATGCCATATCTTCCGCTATGGCGGCTACAATTTATATACAAAAAACCTCACGTTTATCGGATGAAATCATCGATAAACTTATTGATCTGGGAATTAACCCGAATGAAGTTTCAAGCAACTATCAGGCAACTAAAATTATTCAGGAAGCCGAAAGTTCAAACGCTTCAAGTTCCCTGAGTTCGGTTTCGGCAGCTTCGGCTTCGGATAAAACGGGCGCTTCGAATAGTGTCAGAGACAGAGCCGAAAAGCTTGCCGATAAGGTAGGTGTAAGTTATGATGAAAATACGCTTACCGAAGATTTACTTGAAGATATTCAGGATGCAATTGATGCAATGTTTGCACTGAGTGCATTGCAGAATGATAAATCATTGTATGAAACGGTTGCAGGCTATCAGGAAGAATTAAACAAAATAATATCCGATATTCCGAATGCGCCCGTGAGCGAAGAAGAAGTTTATTCGTTTTTGGATTTGCTCGGACAGTATAATAAACAGGCATTAAATATTGAGCAAAAAGGGCAAGGATAATATACAATCCGATAATAATTTTTAAATTGCCTTTTATGGTATAATTTTTTCATTGTTTTCAGGAGAGAATATAATGAAGAAATTTTTTGTTTCTAAGGGGTTTATTGCAGTTTTGAGCGTAATTGCGGGCTTATATGTTATGTTTTTGCTGCTGCCTTTTATCCTTCTGCCTTTTTTAAATTCCGCTATGGATAATCTTTCAAAATCTATTGAAAAAGATTTTAAAATTAAAACGGAATTTTCAAAATTCAGGCTGATTACAACACCGAAACTTACGGCGGGAATTAAATGCGGCAATTTTAGAGCGTACCTTCCAAACGGTGATAAATTAATTGATGCGGATAATTTCAAATTTAAAATTTCTCTTATTCCGCTTCTATATAAAAGAATAGAAGCCGATGTAATTAGCGCCGATAGAGCCGATATTAATTTAGCGGTTAAATCGGACGGTCATTTTCTCCTTGAAGATGCTTTTTTAACTTCTAAACCTGAAAATAAATCTTCATCCGTTAATAATTCAAAAACCCAAAATGAAGCGCTTTTGCCCTTCGGTTTAAAATTATCAAATAAGCTTCCCGATATCAGAATAAAATCTCACAAAATTACTTTTATTGATTATGATACAAAAAAAGAATATATCTTGAGCGGAAGCGATACAAACATTGTTGATTTTATTTTTAATAAAAAAGTAAAAATAGAATCAAAGGGTTCTTTGGTTTTGGATAAATTCAGCGCATTTACGTATGACGTTAAAGTTTTGAATAAAATCATGCCCGATATTGATATCAACGACCTATTTGTTCAAGATTCTTCAGCCAACGGCAAAAAAACAAATAGTAAAGACTCATTATTCAATATTATAGATGTTTTCAATCTGATAAAAGCTAACGGACTTACTTTAAATCTTCTTGCGGATGTTACGGTTGAAGGGACTTTGGATGATCCAAAATTTCAAGGGGCAATTAATGCGGATAAAATTTCTATGCTCTCATCAGGCGAAAAACTTCCGGACAGCAATATTTCCGTTCAATTTAAAGGAAATGAATTTGATATAAAATCATCGCTTTTAAGCGCCAAAAATGAATCTACCGTAATATCGGGTAAAATAAAATCTGGAAAAAGACCCGAACTTGATATAACCTGTACTTCAAACGCAACGTTAAATTCGCTTGTAAAAATCGTAAATACAATTGCGCTTATTTTCGGTATTGACGACCTGAAAACGGTTAATGCCGCAGGGC
>DVJH01000090.1 GCA_018710795.1 Candidatus Galligastranaerophilus gallistercoris
TAACAAAAGTAAAGCTCAACATGTGCTTGAGCTTACTTTGGTTATGCCTCTTTTAATCATCTGTTTTTGTTTTGTGTTTCAAATGATGGTTGAAACATACGCAAAATATAAATTTTCATACGCCTTTACAAATGCTGCAAGGCAATTGTTAAAAAACCGCCCCATATATGACAGTCTTGATGCAATGGGGCTTGATGCGGGAAGCGGAGAAAATGTGGGCGAATATGATTATGTCGGAGTATTATCGGATCATCTTTTGTCCGAAGTAGGAAACATTCCTTTTACGGACATACAAATTATTCCGATTGAAGGCGAACAAACAATTTATCTTATAGGTGCTTATCAGCTTGTTGAACAAATGATATTCGGACAAACGGGAAGCGAATATTTTTATTTCTTTGTTCCCGTCAATAAAGTTTATACAAGACCGCTTGTTTTAAATTACTCGGAAAATGACGTAAGCTCTTATTTTGATTTTTACTTTTCAACATTTTCAAAACGCTACTATGAACAGGCGGGCGAAGAAGCTGCCGCAGAAGATGCGGCACAGGAAGAAGGAGACGGAAGCACAACGGAAGGTGATGGCACAACAACCGAAGGCGAAGACGGAAGCGGCGAAACAACAGAGGGCGACGGAAGCACGACCGAAGGTACCGATGAAGGCGGAAGCACAACGGAAGGTGACGGCACAACAACCGAAGGCGGAGATTCCGGCTTAGGCGGCGCTGCAGTAGTCGGAGGAGGCGGCTCCGAGGGCGGCACATCCGGCGGCGCCATATAAAAATAAAAAGGACGGATAAAAATGAAAAAATTAAAAGCAAACTCTTTGCTTGCGGCGATTGTATTTTGTGTATCGATTCTTGTACTATGCTCTTTTGGAACCGATGCGGCGTATGTCATTTTATCAAGATATAAACTTCAAAAAATTACGGAATCTCTTGCTCTTGAATATGCTTCTTCCAAATCAAAGGATATAAACGGCACCGAAGATGAAAATGCATGCAGAGATATTGCGCAAAGATACAACAATTTGTACAACATAATGGGCTCCGGCGTTGTTGTTTTTAAAATTAATCAAATGGAATATAAGGCAAACAGAAAAAATAACGAAGTCATAGTAAAAGTCGGAACGACTTCACAGGTTATGCCCGTATTTTTAAAATTTGTCGGGGTCAGAAAAATTACGGTTTATGCGATAGCGTATGCAACCACAAACAAAATTGTCCCCGAGCCTCTTGAATTGGAATCCATAGACGGCGGCGGAACGGCATCGGGAGATTTTTCAAGCGGCTATATAATAAATAAAGGCGGAGATGCAGATAACGATAAAACAACGGTAACATTCAGCGCGCCTTTTATCGACAAAAACACGGGCAACATTGCGGATTCCATTACCGCAAGAAATACGGGGCTCGGAGATTTTGCAATTAAATATGTATATGATTCAACCGATGATACCGAAGGTCAATACGGCGACGGCGGCGGGTTTTTTGTTCTCGGGGGTTATGAAGTTCCCGATGAAACGGATGCAAACGGAGACCCGGTTATAAGATGGGTTGATATAGGCAACAAAACCCAAAACATAAGCAATGTCCCGAGAATATGCGTAAACCCCGATGCAAGCGACAGCTTAAACTGGGCAACATTTGAAGACACAACGACAAATAATACAAATACCCAGTGTTTTTATTGTATTAATGCCGTTCAGGGGGGAGACATCGTTTTTGACCTTTCTAAAGATACCTATGAAGATAAAACAATACAGGGTTCAGACGGCACAAGATATGCAATTAAAGATACCGGAGGCAGAATTAATACAATCACCCATTTAAGATTATATAAAGCGGGCGGTTCAAATGAAAGAAGCACCACCGGCGAACTTTCAAACCCGTGCGACCCTAATTTTTCGGAAGCCGAAGAAGACACATCATCGGGCGGGCTCGGCGGATTATTCAAAAAATGGAAATTTACGGTAAAAAGCTGGAGATCAATAAACAGAAAATCAAGCTTTACTCTTACGATTTTAAATAACATCTCTCTTACAAATAAAAGAAACTGGGAAAATTTCCAAACCGAAGAAGGCAATTCAAGCACTCCCGGATTTAACGACACCCATGGCAGCTGCCAAATTGAAGAACTGCCGAATGCCGATATAGACGGAAATTAAAATAAGGGGGGAAATTGGAAGAACAAAAAACCTTAATTTTAATAGACGGTCATGCGCTTTGTTTCAGAATGTTTTTTGCACTCGAGCGGACCAATATGCAAACAACCGACCACACCCCAACCTGGGCAATATTCGGCTTTTTTAAGGCAATATTTGATATGCTGAATAATAAAGGCCTGATTAAACCCGATAACATTGCGGTTGCATTTGACGTTTCAAGACACACTTTCCGCCTTGAAAAATATGAAGGGTATAAAGCAAACAGAGACACCATGCCCGACAGCCTCCGCCCCCAGTTATCATTAATTATGGAAGGATTAAACGCTCTTAACATTCCCATATATACAAAAGAAGGATTTGAAGGCGATGATATTATAGGAACGATTTCAACAAAAGCAAAGGAACTGGGGCATAAAACTTATATCTTAACCGGCGACAGAGACTCTCTGCAATTAATTGATAAAGAAGGCTTTATAAAAGTCTTAATCCCGTCAAAAGGCGAGCTTGTCGAATATGATTGGGACAGAGTATACGATAAAATGCAAATTTATCCCGATCAGGTTGTGGACTATAAGGCGCTTTGCGGCGATACATCGGATAATATTCCGGGCGTTAAGGGCATTGGTCCTAAAACCGCATCGGATTTATTAAACAATTATAAAACGCTTGATAACATATATGAAAATCTCGATAACATAACAAAAAAATCCGTTGTCGAAAAATTAAAAGAAAACAAAGAAACCGCATACCTGTCTCAATTTCTTGCAACAATAAAAACCGATGTTGATATCGATTTTGATTTTAATAAAACCTGCCTTGAAATTGAACAAAAACAAAAAGTAATCGATTATTTTAAAAAACTTCAATTTTACAGTTTCGTCAAAAACATAGACAGGCTCCTTGAACCTTTTATGTGCAAAAACGAAACAAACGAACCCTTAATTGAAGAAAACATCGTTAAATTTTCAGATAGCGAATTTACCCAGACTTCATTATTCGGAAACGTTGACCCCGTTAACAAAAAAGAAGAAATTAAAACAAAAAAAGAAGTTGATATTAAAGATTTTAATTTCACTAAAAAAACGGCTTTTTTAATAAATGAAAACGATTGCTATTTTGCAAATAATGAAACAATAACAAAAACAACGCTTGAAAATGCAAAAAAATATCTTGAAGATGAAAACATTAAAAAAATATCTTATGACATAAAATCAAACCTTTATATTTTTAAAAATATTAAAGGCGTAATTAATGATATTATGCTTACAAGCTATGTTCTCGATTCTTCAAGAAAACATGATTTAATAAGCCAAATTCAATCATATCTTGATATAATGCCCGATGAAAAAGATTATAAAGTTCTTGTTTCATCAATTTGTGATTTAAGTGAAATCTATGAAAACAAATTAAACGATAAAGAAAAGTTTTTGGCATATAACGTCGAATTAAATCTTGCCTTCGTTTTATTTGAAATGGAAACTTACGGCGTATCTTTAGACATTGAATATTTAAAAGAATTAAATAAAGAAATAGACGGACTGATTAAAAATTATGAAGATAAAATCTATTCTCTTGCAAATACAACATTTAATATAAATTCTCCGAAACAAGTGGCGGATATTTTATTTAATACCCTTCAAATCAAACCCAAAAAGAAAAATAAAACGGGCTATTCAACGTCAGCCAAAATTTTAGAAGATCTTGCACAGGATTATGAAATCGCAAGAGATATTCTTGAACACAGAACCTATATGAAATTAAAAACAACCTACGTTGATAACCTCCCCAAACTCTTAAAATCTGATAATAAAATCCATACCCACTATAACCAGACAATAACAACAACGGGAAGATTATCGAGTTCGGACCCTAATCTTCAAAATATACCCGTAAGAACCGATTTTTCAAACAGGATAAGAGCCGCCTTTATTGCAGGCGACCCCGATAACTACACGATACTTTCAGCCGACTATTCGCAGATTGAATTAAGGCTTCTTGCGCATATATCGGGTGATGAAGCCCTTATTAACGCATTCAACCATGATGTTGACATTCATACAATCACAGCCTCAAAAGTTTTCGGGGTCAACATAAATGAAGTTACAAAAGAAATGCGAAGAAAAGCAAAGGCCGTCAATTTCGGCATCATATACGGGCAGACAAGATACGGGCTTGCTTCTGCGCTTGATATAAGCCCTTTTGAAGCACAGGATTTTATCGACAAATATTTTAGAACATACCCCAAAATCAATACCTACATCACAAACACATTAATTGACGCTCATCAAAAGGGATACGTAGAAACGCTTTTCGGAAGAAAAAGATACTTAAAAGAAGAATTGAATTCAAGAAACGCCAAAATAAGAGAATTTGCCGAACGTGCCGCAATAAATGCGCCCTTGCAGGGAACAAGCGCCGATTTAATTAAAATGGCAATGGTTGAATTAAATAAAAACCTGAAAGATTTTAGAGCTCATATTATAATTCAGGTCCATGACGAACTTGTTTTAGAAGTCCACAAAAACGATATTGACCCCGTTAAAGAAATTGTATTAAAATCAATGCAATTAAACCAGCCTTTGTGCGTTCCTCTTATTGTTGACATAAAGGCGGGAAAAAGCTGGATGGAGAGCAAATAATGAAGAAATTATTTTTAACGTCTGCCGTACTTTTTATAATCGGGATTAATTCATTCGCTTTTGCAAAAACTGCGGATTCAAAAAACTTTCCCGTAAATGCGGACAATATGTATATGATAAGTTTAACCGCACTTAATAAATTAAATTACGGAATTAAAGAGCTTCAATCTTCTTCCGGGTATATTTTATTTACGGCAAACAACGGAAACGAATATCTTTTGGCGGTAACAAGCCTCGGGGAAGAAGCCTCAAACGTTAAAATAACAAAATTAAAACAATCCTCGCCGTTAACGGAAATTCAAAACAGCGTTTACGTTGAAATTACAAACAACCTCGGTAATATTCCGATAAAGGCAAACTGAAATGCCGAAATACGCTCTTTGTCTTGTAGATATAAAAACCTTGGGCACAAAAACATTCAGCTATTTAATTCCCGATGAATTAAAAGATAAAATTCATATAGGAATTCCCGTTCTTGTGCCGTTCGGGCCGAAAAGAACAATTAAAGCTTATGTCGTCGGTTTTTCGGATTATCTTGAAGAAGGGATAAAGGCAAAATATATTTTAGATGTCTTGGATTATACCCCGATGTTCAACCTTGAATATCTGAAACTTTTAGAGTGGGTTGCAAATTATTATTTTTCAGACCTTCCTACCGTTTTAAAAACCGCACTCCCTTCAAAGTTCTTTGAAAAAAACGTTAAAAATTACAGAAAACCAAACAAAAAACAAATTATATTCGATACAAAAAAAGAAAATTCAAATATAAAACTGTCTGTTGAACAGGAAAAAGTATATAAAGAAATAATAAAAGTTGATGCGCCCGTTTCTCTTTTATACGGCATAACAGGCTCCGGGAAAACCGAAATCTATTTTAAATTAATTGAAGATACGATTAAAAAAGGTAAAAACGTTTTATTTTTGGCGCCCGAAATTGCTCTTGTATCGCAGCTTACAATAAGAACAATAAAAAGGTTCGGCGCGGATGTTCTTGCAATCTGGCATTCGTCAATAACCGAATCGGAAAAATACGGTGTATGGCAAAAATTAAGAAATGATGAAATAAAAATTCTCTTTGGTGCGCGCTCTGCCGTCTTTGCGCCGATTAAAAATCTGGGGCTTATCATAATTGATGAAGAACACGATGAAGGCTATAAACAAGACATGCCGGACCCCAGATACTCTGCCGTTAATGTTGCAAAAAAATTATCGGAATTATACGGCGCAAAAATCGTTCTCGGCTCCGCAACCCCCGATATTTCAAGCTATTATAGAGCAATTAATTCAAATTCGCTTTTTGTGCTAAAGAAAAGATACAATGACGCCATGCTTCCCAAAGTCATCATTGTTGATATGAGACTTGAGAGAGAATTTAAAAACAACGGTTTATTTTCAAAATTTTTAATAGATAAAATAAACGAAAGATTAAAAAACAAAGAACAGGTTATTTTATTAATAAATAGAAGAGGTTACTCAACCTATACGCAGTGTCTGAACTGCGGAAAAGTAATCGAATGCCCCAAATGCGCCATTCCTTTAATTTATCACTCAACGACACAATCCCATAAATGCCACTATTGCAATTATGAAATCAAAAATTTAACCGAATGCCCCTCTTGTCATGAAAAAGCTCTTGAAAACTTCGGTGCGGGAAGCCAGAGAGTTGAAACCACAGCGCAAAGCATTTTCCCGAATGCAATAATAAAAAGGCTTGATTCCGATTCACTGTCCAAAAAAAACGAGCACGTTGAAATATTAAAAGATTTTATGGAAGGAAAAATCGACATCTTAATCGGCACCCAGATGATTGCAAAAGGTCTGGATAACCCTAACGTTACTCTGGCAGGCGTCATAAATGCGGATTTAAGCTTTAATCTCCCCGATTACAGAAGCTCCGAGAGAGGTTTTTCAATTTTAACACAGGTAGCGGGGCGCTCGGGAAGAGGCGGGAACAAAGGTGAAGTAATTTTCCAGACATTTAATTCGGATAATATTTTCCTGCAAAACGCAAAAGAACAGGATTATGAAACATTCTATAAAAATGAAATCGAAATGAGGGAAATGTTTGATTATCCGCCGTTTTCATCAATTATAAGAATGATTTTAAAATCAAAAAATATATTCAGAGCTCAAAGGGCCTCAATGGAAATTGCCATGCGCCTTAAAGATTGGATTAACAAATTGGGTTTATCGGAAAGATTAATTGTTCTGGGCCCTGTTCCTTGTGTTATAGAAAAATTGAAAGGTGATTTTAGATTTAATATAATGGTAAAAAACAAACTGGATGAAAAAGGTCATCAGACAATTTTAAGTTTTTTAAGGAAAGTTATACTTCCAAACGACATAAAAATGGTAGTCGATGTTGACCCTTCGGATATATTATAAATGCTTTTATACGGGAACATAGCTTCAAATAAAACCGACATTTTAATTGAAAAATATTCAGACCTTCTAAATAAAGGAATAAATTCTGATGAAATTCTCGTTATCCTGCAAAATTCAAAATTAAAAGAAGAGTTTTTATCAAAAGTAAAAAAGAATTTAAAAATCAATGCCCTGACAAAATTTAACGTATATTCATTCTTCGGGCTCTGTTATAATTTTGTTGAAGAATATTACCCGCTGATTGAAAATAAAATAAAATCTCCTCTTGATACCGTTGCGCCCAACACAACAGGTCTTGAAGCAAGCCAGTATATTTTCAAAAACACAATTAATAAAATTCAATTCAGAGGCTACAATTCAAAAACAAACCTTCTTCACCAGCTTTTAAGAAGATACTCTCTTATTACTTTAAACAATTTAAGCGAAGGTGAAATAAAAGAAAAAACAAAAATATTAAAAGAATCCTTTACAAGCGAAATCAACCTTGCAATTAATATGTATAAACAAAAAACGCTTGAATTGAGGGCGTTTGATTACTTAAGACAAATCGGGCTTTTTAATTATATTTATAAGAACGTAAAAAATCGGTTTAAATACGTTTTTATTGATGATGCCGACGAAATAACCCCTGTTTTGTTCGATTATTTAAAATACATAAAAAACGACGTTAAAGAATTTTTTATAGCGTACGATACAAAAGGAACCTCGAGAATGGGGCACCTTTGCGCATCGGAAAATAATTTTGAATTGTTTTTAAACGAAACCCCGATAATTTTAGACAAGAAAAACGACAAAAACGAAACCGCCGATTTGATTTTTGAAAACATAAGAAATCAAAAGCCTCAGGAATTAAACGAGATAAAGGAATTTGATTTCGTGCGTGCCGATGAGATGATTGAAAATATCGTAAATAAAATCAATTTTCTTATCGACAAAGGAAACGACCCCGGCGAAATCCTGGCGGTAATACCTGAAAACGACCCTTATTTAAAGCTTTATTTATCAAAAATCAATGCAAAAATAAACTTTATAACGGGCAGCGAAAAACTTGAAGAAAATAAAACCGTCTCGGCCTTAATTTCAATTTTAAAACTGATAAACGAGCCTTCGGGTTTCAAAATTTCACCCTATAAATTGAGGGGAATTTTAGGACAGATTTTAAAAGTCAGCCTTGATGACACAATAAAAATCGTTCAGGATTACGAAGCAAACTTTGGATTAAATGATATTTTCGAAATTTTATCAAAATATGATACGGGAAAAATTTCGGATTTTTTAAACATTAAAAATAAAATTAACAATTTGCGCCTGAGCGAACAACTGTATGCTCTGGCAGACGCCTTTATCGAAAAAACGGGCGGCAATAAAACCGATATTCAAAAAATTAATCAGCTTTTAAAGCAAATAAGAGATTTTGAAAATATTTTTAAAGATGATTTTGAAAAAACGGATTTGATTATTCAGCTTGAAAACACGATTATTTCGGAAAACCCTCTGGAAAATAACCTCATAAAAGAAAATGCGGTCAATATTTCAACAATCCAAAAAGCAATCGATTTTAAAATTAAAAACAAATATCTATTTTTAATCGACACAACAAACTCAGGCTGGATGCGCCAGGATATAGGACCTTTGTATAACGCATGGATATTTCAAAAAAATTGGACCAAAAAAGAATACACTCTTGAAGATAACATTTTTCTTTCACACAACAAAATCGCAAGACAATTAAGAAAGCTTTATCTTTTAAACGAAGGGGAAATTTATTCTTATTCTTCTCTTTATAATTTTTTAGGAATGGAAAATTTTAAAGGAATCAAACACTTTTTCTTTAAAAAACAGAAAAACAATAAACCCGAATTTAAAATTACTCCGCGCAAAGATCAAAAGCCCGTTCTTGAATATAATGAAGGGCGCTTTGCGGTTACGGCCGTAGCAGGGGCAGGCAAAACCACAATCATGCTCGCACTCATAATGAAACTTCTGGAAGAAAACGTAAAGGCGGAAAACATTTTTGTTCTGACCTATATGGACAGCGCCGTCAGAACCTTCAGGGAAAGAATTAAAAATTGTTATCCGGATTTGGCGGAATTACCCAATATTTCAACCATTCACGGTCTTGCCATGAGAATTTTAAGAGAAAACAATAACCACGCACACTTAGGGCTTGATGTTGATTTTGATATTATAGATGAAATCAAAAGATTAAAATTGATAACGGAAATTATTTATAACGAAGGAATAGATACGTCAAAATCAAACATATATGAAAGGGCAATTTCCGCTTTTAAAAATTCGGCAAACAAAAACGAATCAAGACTGATGCCCTCTTTTAAAAGAATTTATCTTGAATATCAAAAAAATCTTAAAGCCTTAAATTTAATTGATTATGATGACCTTTTAATCTTGGCTCTTGAATTATTAAAACAAAATTCAAAAATAAGGGAATATTATCAAAATCTCGCGCATTTTGTTATTGAAGATGAAGCTCAGGATTCAAGCGCAATTCAACAGGAATTAATCAATATAATTTCAAAAAAATATTCAAATCTCATCCGCTGCGGCGATGTCAATCAGGCAATAACTTCAACTTTTACAAATTCAGACACCGCGGGTTTTAAAAAATTCATAAATAATAATCCTTCATGCACAATGAACCACAGCGCAAGAAACGCAACGGGGATAATAAGCCTTGCAAATAAAGCAGTAAAAAACGGGCTTATTTTATCAAGGTCTTCTTTTCTGGATATTGAAACAAAACCCGTCGAAGGAAAAAACATTATTGATTACAATGCCGTATGCAAAGAAATTTTCGAAAAAGAAGAAGATGAAAAAAATTTCATCTTATCAAAAATAAATGAAATTTTTCAAAACGACAAAACCGCAAATATAGGAATTCTGTTAAGAACAAATTTTTTAAGCGAAAAATGGACGGAATTTTTAAAACAAAATTCAACACATAAAATAATGACAAAAACCGATTCTCTTTCAACAAATCCCGTATTTAGGGCGGTTTTAGCGGTTTTCAATTTCATAAATGCGCCCATGAACAATTCTTATGTTACAGAATTTGC
>DVJH01000091.1 GCA_018710795.1 Candidatus Galligastranaerophilus gallistercoris
TGTTGCTTGAATCGATTATTTTTTTAAAATAAACTTCACCTTTTTTTATTGCCGTTGTGCCTGCGTTAATTGCAAGTTTAATATCGTGTTTGTTTGCAAATTCTGCTATTTTATCGAGCAATTTGTTGCTGCCGCCCGAAAGGGGTGCTATATAAATCCATTTTGTATTTTTTAATTTTTGAAAATCAATGTCGTTTTCTTTTATGTTTGCGTTTTCGCCTCTGTGGGCAAGAACGGTTCTGTCGCCCTGAAAGCTGACAAGAATAATTGAAAAGCCTGTTAAGCCCGTTTTTGAATGAATGATGTTTGATGTATCTATGCCTCTGTTGCGCATATTTTCTTCAATCACGGGTGCGGTTTCATCGTTGCCCAATTTTATGACGGCAGAGGTCTTCAGACCGAGATTTTGGAAATTTATTGCGGTATTAACAGCGCCGCCGCCCAAGTTTCTTGAAAAGTCCGTTATATCGATTTTGCTTCCGTAAGGAAATGACATAAAATCGCTTCTTTTGTTTTTCGATGAAACGGAAACAATGTTTGCATCATCCGATTCTACAAATACATCCAGTGTGGCCGAACCTACGGTAATTACGTCAAACATAACTTTTAACCTTTTAAACTCTCAAATTTTATTATAATATAAAATTTCATGGGGGATTAAATGTTTTTAAAAAAAATTTCTCTTACAAATTTCAGAAATTATGATTCGCTCGAATTTGAGTTTAAAAAAAATAAAACTCTTTTTATAGGAAAAAACGCACAGGGAAAAACAAATCTTCTTGAGGCGGTATATTACTTGTCAGGGCTTGATTCAAACAGAATAAGAAAGGATATCGAGCTTGTTAAATTCGGTTGCGATTTTGCTTCAATCAAAGCTACCGTAAGCAGGCTTGATGTTGATATTGAACTGGATGTTTTGATAAATCCGCCAAAAAATAAACTTTTAAAGGTTAACGGAATTAAAAAAAACAAACACAAGGATTTTTTAAGAGTTTTATCGGTTGTTAATTTTTCGGCTTCCGATTTAATGCTTTTAAGGGGCGAACCCTCCGACAGAAGAAAATGGCTCGATATGGCAATTTGCCAGATATACCCGGGGTATGAAGAAAGGCTTTCAAAATATAATAAAATAAGGCTGCAAAAAGCAAATTATCTGAACAATTTTGATATATCGCCCGATATGCTTGATGTTTTTAATTCGCAGCTTGCAATTGCTTCATCCAATATTGTTTATCTCAGAATGAAATTTTTAGATGAAATTAAAAAAATTGCCGCAGAAAAACATAAAAATATTTCAAAAGAAGAACTGTTAAATTTAAAATATGAGTCGGATACCGTAAAAGAATTTGTTTCTTTATCGGATATGACGGAAATTTTTATCAAGGCTCTCAATGAAAACAAGCAGAAAGAAATAATGAGGCATTCTTGTCTTATAGGACCACACAGAGACGATATCTGCTTTGAAATTAATAATTTAGATGCCAGAAGATACGCTTCTCAGGGGCAGCAAAGAACGCTTGTTCTTGCACTGAAACTGTCTGAACTCGATATAATATCGGATAAAACAGGTGAAAATCCCGTTTTGCTTTTGGATGATGTTCTTGCCGAACTTGATGATATCAGGCAAAATTATCTTTTAAATTCCGTAAAAAACGGAATACAAACGATTATAACAAGTGTTGATACACTGTTTTTTGACGAGCGTTTTTTGGCTGATGTTGATATTGTAAGCATTAAAGAAGGAAAAATCGTAAATTAAAGCCTGCAAAATTTTGCAGGCTTTAAACATTTCACATATCACAAAGGGTTATTTATCTTCTTCGGCTTCAAGCTGATTTTCTTCTTCTTGTTTGTCTTTAAAATCAACTTTAATCGATTCATTTAATTTATCGAGTTCTTTGCCGACTTCGGTTGCCGATTCTTCTTTTTCATCTTTTTCGGTATGTCTTTGAGCACCTCTTAGAGCACTTGTTCTTGCGGCTTCTACATATAAGCCCGATTTGCCGTCGGCGCCGTACATTTCGACAAAATCATCATAATCCATTGTAAGTTCAAAGCTATTCTCATTTGCTTCCGCTTGCTTCTTCAAATCTTCAAGAGTTTCTATAACGCCTGTTATGATTTCATTTGCCGAAGCGGCATCGTCATTGTACCAATTGTCAAATGCGGCATTAAATTCTTCGTCCGATATTGTTGAAAACATATCTGCGGTATTATTTTGTGCTACCTGCCCGTAGAAGGTTTCAAGATTTGATTCGGTATTAAGTGTTTCTTTTGCCTGAATTTCTTTACCGTCTTTTGTTATCGTGAATTGATTTATGACGTTTGAACCGTTAATATCGTTATAATTTTCATTAACGTTATCTTCGCCGTTTATATTGCCCGAATTTTTAATTTCGGTTAAATCAATTTCGGTTATACCCGCTAAAGATGCGCTTGTGTATGTTATATCAAAATCAACCGTGTTTTTGTATTCGGGTCCGAATTTATAGTTATCGACATCCTGCGCACTGTCGACTGATTCAATCTGGTTATTTGACATTAAAATGAGATTATCAAGCGCACTGACTCCGTTTTCATCCACGTCGTTTTCATTGATTATTCCGTCATTATTGTAATCGTATGCCAACAATTCGGATATTCCGTCTTTTGAACCCATAAGGTCATTGTCTTCGCCGCTTGCATAGTCGAATGTGCCGTCCGAATTTCTGTCGTTTATAAACGTGTATGTTTTATTTCCGTCCTGAAATACAATCGGGTCGCAATGCGCTCTTTCGGTTTCTATTGTTCCGTTATCGCCTGCGCTTGCGCCTACGTTCCAATAATTCAGGATTTTATCCGCCATATCTTTATACAGTGTACCCGATTCTTCCGTATCTTCGGGAATTTGATAATTTCTTTCGTTTGATTGGGTTTGAAGATTGTATTCAAGCCCCGAATTCGGGAACGCTTTTGTCATCACGTACATTGCTTCTTTAAACGTGAATCCGGCATTATACATTGTATCAAGTGCCTGAAGCCCTTTATCTTTCAGATTTTGCAATGCATCGGGGTCAACTTCCGCTGCTTTGGTTTGATTTCCGCTCAGCGCAAGCTCGTTTAATTTGTCGTAAGTTCCTTTGTCGCCAGTGTTATTAGGTATTCTGTAGCTTATTGTGCCGTCGGCGCTTACGGTTCTTGTAATGCCTACATTCCAGGTTTGAGATACAAAGGTCAAAATCTCATCGGGGGTGGCGCCCAGATTTTGCAATTCTTCAAGCATATTTTCGCCGTTTACTCTTTGTTCAAGGTTTTGAAGCTGCGGGCTTTTTGAATATGTTGCATACCATGTGGCGTTATGCCCCGTGCCTTCATTTTTTTGTGCGTATGCCGCCATTGCATTATCTATTGCCGTTTGCTGTTCGGGAGTTCTGCCGCCTGCAGCAGCATTTGCGCCTGCTTCTTCACCGTCGGGGTTGGGGTTATCATCAATTTCATTATTGATCGCTGCGTTTGCCAGAATTTCATTTGCAACGTCGGCTTTTGCGCCCGAGAATACGGGAATTTTTGCGTCCATATCATCGTTTGTGTAAGCGTTTTTAATCGTATCGCTCATATTATCTCTTGTTTTTGTCAAAAGATTAATGGTCGCATTTGTGCTGTTTAATTTTCCCTGAATATCTTTTGCCTGGTTCAGGTATCCTTCAATCTGCCCCATTATGGGAGATACACTGTCTTTTATGCGGTCATATTCGGCATAGAGATTTTTAATCGTACCCATGTTGATGCCTGCAATCCCCGATATTCTTTTCTTGAATGCCTGATTATAGCATTCTTCAAAGCTGTCGGGGTTGGGGTCATGTCTGTATGAATCTATGGCATCGTATGCCGCCTGTTTTGCTTCAAGCTTTATTTGCTGCTGATATTCGGCGGTTTTTTTGCCGATTTGCGCAATGATATCGGTCATCTCATCCGCTTTGTCATCAACTTTGAGTTCACGTTCTTCAATTTCTTTTTCAAGCTCTTCCGCCTGTTTTTTAAGCGTAGAAATCATTGCTTCAAGATTATCGATTTGCTCCTGAATTGCTTCCTGTCCTTGTTCGCCCGCATTAAAATAACTCGTGTCTGCAAATAAATCCTCAAGCTCGTCTCTTGAATAAGTTACCCCGTTATTTACCGTATTTTGGGCAATGTTTTGAACGAGAGCTTCAATGTTTGAGTTGATGGCTGTCATACTTTCTTTTCCTTTTCGTTAGTTCATAATTATTTTATCGGCATAATGACCGATTTTCTTTACTATATTTTTCGCTTTATTTACAACTTGTTACATAATAAAAAAGCCTCTAATCAAATGATTAGAGGCTTTTATTTATAAGTATGACATTATTCTTTTTCTTCTTCTTTGACGTCAGGGTTTAATTCGTCTTTGTCGTCCTGAGTTTTATCGACTACAACTTTGATTGATTCGTTTAATTTATCAAGTTCTTTGCCGACTTCGGTTGCGGATTCTTCCTGTTCGTCTTTGGCGGTGAATCTTTCGGCACCTCTTAGAGCACTTGTTCTTGCCGCTTCTATATATTCCCCGGATTTACCGTCCGCACCGAACATTTCGTAGAATTCGTCTTTGCTCATGCCCAGACCGATTGTTTCTTCATACAGGTCTGCCTGTTCTTTAAGGTTTTCAAGGTTATCAATCATACCGTCAAGTTGTTCACCGAGGTTTGCAAAGTCTTCATTGTACCAGGTGTTAAATGCGTCATTGATTTCGCCGTCGGTTAATTGAGAGTATATTGCCGCGGTATTATTATCGGCCACCTGACCGTAGAAGATTTCAAGATTTTCTTCGGTGTTCAGTGATTCTCTTGCATCAATGGTTGTTCCGTCGTTCATTGTAATCGTAAAGTTATTTATGATACTTGAACCGTTGATGTCTTCAAAGTTTTCACCGACGTTATCATACGTTCTTGTTGAGTCGCCGACCTGTTCGCCCGTACCCGTTGTATTTGTTCCAAGCAGGTGCGAGAGGTTGATTTCTTTGATACCCAAATCTGCTGCGCTTGTGTAGGTTACATCAAAGTCTACGGAGTTTGTATAAGGATCTTTTCCTTTATAGCTTTCGCCCGTTTTGTATCCGTCAACGTCATCACTGTTTCCTACGGATTCAATCTGGTTGTTTGACATCAAGATAAGGTTGTTTAATGCATCGCCTCTTATGAAACCGTCTTCGTCGGCGTATTGAAGGAGCTCCTGCATACCGTTTTGTGAACCCAAAAGATCGTTGTTTTCACCGTTTTCATAGTCAAACGTGCCGTCGCCGTTTCTATCCGTTATGAAGGTGTATGTTACGTTGCCCATCTGGAAAGTAATCGGGTCGTATCTGTCAGGGTCGTCTCCGCCACTGTCGTCGCCTACTTTGTCGTTTGTTCCGCCTACTTTCCAATAATCAAGAATTTGTGTTCCGATTGTTTCGTATAACGAGCCGCTTGCTTCGGTATCCGCTACTTTGCCGTAGTTTCTTTCTTCGCCCTGGGCATTAATATCGTATGAAATACCTGCGTTCGGGAAGGCTTTTGTTAAAGTATACATTGCCTCTTTGAATGTAAAGCCTGCGTTATACATTTTAGTTAAAATGTCATCTTCTTCGACAGCTTTTTTCAATTCAAGCATTTGAGACTGGCTTACATCTGCTGCCGTTTTATCTTTTGCGCCGGTTTTAATTAAGTCGGCAAGTGCGCTGTATGCGGATTCTTTACACCATGCATCCGATGAGTGTCCCAAAGGAATGCTCCAGTTGCCGTTATTCTTTTTGCTGATGCCGACATCCCAGTTTGTTGAAACAAATGTCATAATTTCATCAATATTCATACCCGTAGATTGCAAATCTTCAATCATGCCGCCTGCAATCAGGTTTCTTAAATTCATAAGTTCAGGGTTTTGCTGAGCCGAATATTTATCACCCGATGTATAATTTGCATCACCTTTTGCTGCTATGTATTTATCTTTTGCTTCCTGTTGTTTTGCAGGGTCTGCGGCAGCGGTTGTTGTCCCTAAATCATCGGTTTCGCCTTCATATCTTGAAGAATACGTACCTAAGATTTCGTTTGCAACTTCAGCTTTTGCACCCGAAAATACGGGGATTTTGTTGTCCATATCGTCATTTTCATAGGCGCCTTTGATTGTATCGCTCATATTATCTCTTGTTTTTGTTAAGAGGTTAATTGTAGCGTTTGTATTATCTAATCTGGTATCAATGCCTTTTGCTTCGTTTAAGAAACCTTCGATTGTATCCGAGATTCCTTTAATATCGTCTTTAATTGCGTCATATTCATCATACAGACTGCTGATTGCTTTCATATTAATGCCTGCAATACCCGTGATTCTTTTCTTAAATGCCTGTTCGTAGCAGTTTTCAAAGCTATCGGGGTTAGGGTCATGTCTGAATGAATCTATGGCGTCGTATGCCGCCTGTTTTGCTTCGACTTTGACTTCCTGCTGGTATTTTGCCGTCCTTTTGCCGATTTCGCCTACGATATCCGCTAATTCTTCGCCTTTTTTGTTTGCGCTTAATTCGTTTTCATCTATCTTATCCTGCAATTCATCCGCTTCGGCTTGAAGGGCAGTGATTGCTTTTTCAAGTTTATCTATCTGTTTTTGAATTTCTTCTTGTCCTTTTTCGCCTGCGTTAAAATACGCATCATCAAAAAGATCTTCAAGCTCTGCGCGGCTTGCTTCAATTGCGCCCTGCGCATTCATATAACTATCGACGTCATTATTCAGGGATGAAATCTGTTTTGGCGTGTTGTTAACGGTTGTCATACTTTTTTCCTTTCTGCGTTAGTTCATATATGTAAACTCAATCGTCATAAAACGGTCTAAACTTTAGCGTATAAACATTAAAATTTACAATTGTTAACAATGCTTAGCCGTCATCATCAAATGTTTTTGTGCTTTTATCCGCTTGAATATATTCCTGTTCAAAACTGCTTAAAAAATCATCAATGTTATTGTTGAACTTTTCGCCTATGGCATCTGCCGCATCGTCATACCAGGCGTTTGTTTCAGCTTTCGGCGCAATTGCTTCTCTTTTTATGTTTTCGCCAATGCCTTTATACGGGCTGTTATAATTAACAATATCCATTTGTGGCATTTCTCCTTTTGATTTCCTATATTTTTATCGGAGTTTAAGCCCGCATTCTTTAGCGCTTTTTGTCATGGATTAATATTTTGTTACAATTATCGGTGCATTGTGTTTTTAAAAATATATAATTCGGAATCCTTATCATGCCCCATATTTTTCAGGAACTTATCGGCTTTATAGCTGATTGTTTTAACGGGTTTAAAACCGTTAAGAAGGAAAAAATCATCGTTTACATAACACATTTTGCCGTTGGGGCGGTTATTTATACTTGCGGTTTTGCATAATCTATTTTTTTCGTAAGTTTCACCGAAATCTTTTATTGTTGTTATTCCCTGCATATAATTTTCAATTACGAGATAATCGTATTTTGAAAGGTCGTTGTTATTTGATAGTGTTAATAAATCAATTTTTATTCCGTTTTCAAATTCAAGGTGTTTTATTGTATATGCCATAAAACTTTCATTTAAAAACAGCCCCGTTTTTTTATTATCGGAAAGGTTTTTAAGCTCGTCTTTTAAAACCGTTTGTTTTTTGCTTATGAGATAAAAATCATATCTTACATCCCTTATATTATCGGTCAGGGTTTTAATATTTTGAGAATTTTTAAATTCTTTTTTTATCTTCAAAAACGGTCTTTGAACCAGAAACAGGGGAGTATATATCATATAAAAAAGGGCAATTATAATAATCGGAAGTTTATAAAATCTGTTTTTATATGAAAGAGTTAAAACGGGAATTAAAATTGATACGTATGCAATAAAGAATCTTATTGAGCTTGGAAAATATATTATTGTACAAGAAAGAATTACGCCCTGAAAAATAAAAATAACCGGAAATTTTCTTAAATTTTTATCAAAAAGACTTTTTATATAACACGGCAAAAGCAAAAGAAATCCTAAAACCCCGAGCCCCGTTGCCTGTTCGGATAAAGTTGCGTTTAATCGGGGAATTTCTCCGTTTGAATATAAATAAGGGTTGATATGTAAAAAATTAAATAACGCCTGTACAAAATTGTCATACAGAGGAGAAAAAAGGTAAACAAGCGAAAGCCCCGAAAAATCAAAAAGGTAGAGAAAATATTTTATTAAATTTGAAACGGCTCCTTCCGATATATTTCCGTTTAAGCGGTGTTCGTTTAAGATTGTGGCTGCGCCGAAAGCGTTGCCGTAATTTATCAAATTCAACCAATAATTATAACTTGATAATATAAGAAAATTAATTATCAAAAACAAAAAGAACTTTATAAAACTCTTTATATCTTTTCTTAACTCAATCAAATACCATATAACAATCGGTATACTCCCCATAACACCCGTACTTTTCACACCGAACGACAATGCAAGCGAAAGAGAAGAAAAGTATAATAAACTTATATCTTTATTTCCTTTTTTAAATTCAAGAAACAAATACATGGATAAACAAAATAACGACCCTATTATTAAATCGGTCTGAGTACTTGATATTTGGCTTATAACTCCCGCAAAAGAAGAAAATATTAATATCGCCCATATTCTTTTATTAAAATCAATATTGATTAATTCCATAATCTTATAACTTGAAAATATCAAAAGAAAATACGAAAAATATTCAAGCAGCCCGAATATACAATCATTCTTCCCCAAACTTAAAGTCCACACATAAAACAATTCCGAATTAATCGGCATACTGTGGCATCTTACATCCGCAGTTTCAAAATGATGAATAAACCCGTCTTTAACCCAAAAAAGGCTTCTTAGAGCGTGGTAACCTTGAGCATCGGGTTCATTTACGGGAGAAAACCCCGCCAGAAAAAAGCTTAAAATTATCATAAATACAT
>DVJH01000092.1 GCA_018710795.1 Candidatus Galligastranaerophilus gallistercoris
CAGATTTGGATGCAAAAATTGAAGAAAACAATGCTTCAATTCAAACAACCGCAGCCGAACTTCAACAGGCAAACGTTCAAGCTTCCGCAGCTAAACAAAATTATGAAAAAGCATTAACCGAATACGCTGCAGCTCAAGCCGAGCTTGCGGAGCTTCAAAATTCAAATATCATCTCAAAACTTTTAAATTCGGGCAAAATTAAAGATCTTGAAGCGCAGGTTCAAACCTTAAAAGAAAAAGCCGAAAAGGCCGAAAAATTATATGAAAAAGCTGTTGAAAACCAGAAGGAAAAAAACGAAGAATTGACGGCTTTAAGAGAAGAAAAAGCAGATTTGACATCTGAAAGCGAAGAATTATCAAGCAATATCGATAAACTTAACGCTCAATATGAAGAACTTTCAAACGAGCAGGTTGACGCAAATAACGAAGCTATAGAAGAAAACACCGAAACTGAAGACAATCAAACGCCAGAGGCAAACGGTACCGATTTAATAGAATCTGCAGATGAAACCAAAAAAGGCCAGGCTGCCGATGAAATGAATACGGGTTATAATTCCGATTCTTCAAATTCAACAAATTATACCGATGATAGTTTAGATAACCTGCAAAGCAGTGCCGATCAATCAATAAATGAATTTAAAGACAGACCTTCAATAAAAGATTACGAAAACGTAAGCGGCAGAGAAGAAGCGGCAGCTCAATATTACCGTGATTTCGGCGTATTTATAAGCCCTGAAGAAATTTCAAAAATCGGTTTAACTTCGCTCGGTATATCTGACCATATGACAAAAATGGTTGAATCAAAAATGTATTCGACCGTATTTACAAAATCTTCCTCAATGGCCGTATCTGACGGTGCAACAAGCGAAGAACACAGCGAAGCGCAATCTGCATTTACGGAAGCTTGTCTTGATATATCGGATTTAATTAACGGTTCCGATGTTGAATTCTTTAACATTACCGATGAATCCAACTATGAACTTGCAATGAATCTGATGGACAGAATCTCGGGCGGTGAATATATCAAAACGAGCACGCTTGAACAGCAAACTTCAATAGTTAAAAATATTCAGGTTTCATCATCAACAGAACCCGCATACGAACCTAATGACAATAAATATGAAGAATATTCCGAAGCGATTTTGGATGAATTAAAAAATCCTTTTGAAGCTGAAATTTCGGATGAAGAATTCCAATCAATCGAAAATGAATATGATTCGCTTGCCGTTGTTGATATGGAATCGGCTTACAAATTCTTAATCGAACAGGCAAATAAATACAATATTGATAAAGCAATTGCAGCTTAATTTTAATTTATAATAATATATGGATGCCGCTTTAATATAAAGCGGCATTTTCTTTTTTTGTAAATTTTTAAACCCTTATACTTTATGTATTTCAGCCCGTTTGTAAATTAATATGTAAAGAATTGTAACAAAATTACTTTATATTGAAATTATGTAATTTATATATACTTTATATATTTGTAGTTACAAAAAAGTAGTGGTAGGCAAAAAATGTCAGCAGAATTAAATTTAAATGTTTTATCAACCGCTCAAGCCTATGCAGGCAGTGCTAATTCTGCGCTCAGCGCTTCACAGGAACTTGTAGGCGCTACAAACGGAGAACAAGGAAACGACCTGTTGTTTGCCGCTAATGACGACCAATCGGGTGCAAGCCAAGCAGTAAGCACTGCAACAGACATTGAAGCAAGAGGTTCGGAAGCTTCTGCAAAAAAATCGGAAAACGAAGCTGAACAAAACGAATCAAAATCAATTATTGACGATGTCGTAAACACTTTAACCGGTGTTAAAGATACATTACTCGGCGTTGTCGGCGAAATTGCTTCCGTTGTTACCTCAATCGGACAAAAAGAATCCGAAAAAGGTGCAATCGACGGACAAATCGGTGCATTATCCGGTGATGATTCCGATGAAGCACAATCTCAAAGAGCTGAGCTTCAACAGCAATCCGATGCCATTCAAGCTGAAATCGATAAAGAAAATCAGGCAAAAGCTGAACTTGAAACCGAACAAAACGATCTTGAAGCTGAAGAAGCAAAATTAACAACTCAAAAAACAAATGAAGAAAATAAATTGACAGGTCTTGAAACCGAAGGTGCTGAAATCGACGGTGAAATCGCAGACATTCAGGCAGAAGGCGATTCCGAAGCATCAGCTAACCAGGGCGGCGAACAAGACGCAAACCAAACGGAACAGGAAGCTCAAGCTGAATTGGCTCAGGCTGAAACCGAAGAAGCTCCCGCAGCAGATGCGGCACACGGCGAAGAATTATCTCAATCGGTTCCCGTTGAAGAACCCGCTCCCGCTGCTCCGGCTCCTGCCGAAGAAGAACCGGTCAACCTTTCAAATACGGTTCAAAATATGGAAGAATCAACCCCTGCGGTTCAAGAACCCGCTCCCGCTCCCGTTCAGGAACAGCAACCGGTTGTTCAGGAAACTCCGGTTGAAAACACCGATAAAGGACACAAAGACGAACATTCAATTGAAGCTGTCAGAGAAAGAATTGAAAATAACGAAGTAACGGATGATTTAATGGCTGATGTTATTATCAACGATTACTTTATGGGCGAATCGCTTGAAATGCCCGCAGCTGAAATCTTAGGCTTAGAAGCTGAAGATGCAATCGATAAAGTTGCCAAATCATTTGAAGCTAAAACATATTCAAACACTGTATATACTTCAAACGTATCCGAAAATACGGATACCGCTTCATTTGATGAAAACCAGGAAGCAATTTCAAACTTACACATCGCATTTGCGGAAGCTTCGGACAAAGTTAACGCTGACGGTGTTGAATTCTTAAGCTTAACCGATAAATCAAACTACGAAAATGTTTCTAAAGTTGTTGACAGATTAAATGACGGTGAATATATATTAACAAGAGAAATCGAAAAAACAACTCAAACCGCTGAATCAATTCAGGTTTCCGCCGTTGAAACAAAAGACACCGAAGATCAGGCAAGCAAAGTTAAAGGTGAAGACCTTTTAAAACAGCTTCAAGGCGAAATCATTGAAGATGAAGAAGCTCCCGAAGACAAAAACGATGACGTTTTAACTCAAAAAGAATATGACGATATGGAAAACTTCTTTAACGATACGGACGATATCGCAGCTGCTTACAAACAATTAATCGAAGACGCTCAAAAATACGGTATTTTTGCAACGGCAGCATAATCAAAGGAACCAATCGGTTATTATATATACAATAACAGCCCCTGACGAAGGGGCTGTTTTTTAATATTTCTTTATAAAAACTAAACCCTGTGTCAATTTTCTTTTCTTTTCGTTTTTGTATTTATGCTTTTTAATTTTTTAAGGAACGGCATTAATGCAAATATCATCAATAGGAAACATCTTTATAAATAAAACCCTTCCCGCCAAAAATTATGCTTCAGCCCCTTTAACATTCAGGGGTAATCCGGCAGGCGACAGTTTTGAAAAATCTTCCTCTTCAAATGAAGGTACATTAAGTCAAATAAAAAAAGATATTGTTGCTCAAGAGAGGTTAATTGAAAAATTATCGCAGGATAAGGCAGAAAAACGCACTTTATATAATGAAGCATACAGAGTTTATTCAGATGCAATCGACAGAGTATCCGCCATGCGCCGCGGCGAAATTCCTTCCGATTCCGATGATATAGCTGAAGCACACAAGTTGGCAAGCAAAAAAGGAAGCGAATTTGATAAATCAAGAAAAGAATTTAATAAATCAAACCGTCAATATGATTCTGCAATCAAAAGATTAAATGAATTGAACGCTTATTTTGAAGCATATAAAAAAGATTCATCTACGGCATTTTTATTTAACCCCGACGTACCGATATCAAAAAGAAGAGAACTTGCTATAAAAAATCAAATTTATACCCTAAAAGAGCTCCCCGATACTCTGGGCGTTGCAAAAAGCACCGTTGACGGCTGGTGCCGCTCGGGTGCGGTTGATATTTTAGAGCTCGGTGAAAAATCGGACGATAAATTTATTCCCGTAAAATCTAAAGCTAATGCGGAATTTTTTGATACCCTTATTTCAAGAAAAAATGATTTTTATACCCCCGAACGCCTGATAAATGAATATAATGTCCCTGAAGGACGTTTAAAATCTCAAATCGAAAAAGGCGAATTGCGCTCATACGGTTATGCTGGCGCCCTGCCTTCAGGTATCGGATATTTAAGCGCACTCATTGATACAAAAGATGAATTAAACGTTAAAAAGCTTGAAGAATACGATAAATTGTATCCGAAAGCTTCTTTGTATCTCCGCTCCGATAAAGTCCCTGCCAATTTGCTTCAAAAAACAGGGTTTGCAAATGTTAATACCGTTAAAAGATTAATCGCCGAAGGACATATTAAAGGCAATATTGAGCGCATTGAAACAAAAGACGGAACAAAAACAAGAACCACGGTTGATATTACTTCAAACGATACAAAAAACGCCCTTTTCTATCTTAGAGCAAATAACCCCGACACAATCTCCGATTCCGCATTAATTCGCAGCTCTTCCGCAACAAGAGCCGTTGTTGATGAAGCGATATTAAACGGCGAACTTGAAATTGTCCCCGAATATTTATTTGTTGAAGATTTTTCAAAAAGGTTTTTTGACAGACGCATTCCGAAAAATGCCGAATTTATCGATAAACTTTTATTTGAAGCTAAAATCAAAGAAGAATTACAGCCAAAAAAAGCAGCCTCAAGAAAAAAAGACAGAGATTATTCGGGCGTAAATAAATATCAATCTTTAAGAATGGCTCTTGCCTGGAATTATTGCCCCAAAACAAGGCAGGTTGCATCAAATTTGGCACAAGATGACCAATATTTACGCATTTTGCTTGAAAAAGACAATAACGGAGAAGAATTAACGACAAAAGAACAGATAAAAGTTAATTCCTACAGAAAACAAATGTGGCAGCAGGCAGGTTCTGATGAATTTAAGGCCGCACTTTTAAGGGCAAACGAAATTTTGACGGCATATTTTGAATCGGGCATTGATTCTGTTAATGATGACAGCGCAAAAGAAATTTTAAAAAATTATGAAGGCGTTTAAACTATTTTAAACGCCTTTTATCGTTATTTTTTCATCAGAAAATCGAAGAAATGTTTCTTTCTGTAATTTGAGATTGTATCCGTTGTGAGCCTTGTTTTTTTATCGTAAGTTTTAACCGCGCTTAAATACGCTCTTGCGGTATCTATGCTTGTAAAGCAGGGTATGCAATACATCTCTGCTATCGTTCTTATCTGGAACCCGGAGGTTTGCGAATTTTTACCCAGTGTCGGTGTATTTAATACAAAACTCAGCCTTCCTTCTTTCATACGTTTTTGAAGTTTATCTATCATAAACTTTTCAATCATTTTGGAAGGTATGCCGTTTTTTTCCAAAAATTTGTGCGTTCCCCAGGTTGCCATAATGAAATAGCCCTGATTGAACATTTTTCTTACAATCTTGAGCGCGGGCTTTTTGTAATGGTCGTTTAGCGAAACAAGCACCCTTTGTTTTCTTTGTCCGAATTTATAACCGCCTGCAATAAACGCTTTTAAAAGCGCCCTTTTATAGTTTGTATCAACCCCTAAAACCTCACCCGTTGATTTCATCTCCGGTGCAAGCGCAGGATCAATTCTGTTTAATTTTTGGAAGCTGAAAACGGGCATTTTAACGCATACAAGATTTGACTTTTTATATAACCCGACGCCAAATCCTTGCGACTTTAAGCTTTTGCCCAAAATTACGTTGACCGCAATTTTTGCCATCGGAATACCCGTTACTTTTGACATAATGGGAACGGTTCTTGAGGCTCTCGGGTTAACTTCTATAACGTATACGACATCATCTTTTATAATGAATTGTATATTCATAAGCCCTATAATATTTGTTTTCTTGGCTATTTGTTTTGCATAATGCACAAGTGTTTTTTCGTGTTTTTTTGCTATGTTTTGAGCCGGATATATGCTCATTGAATCTCCCGAATGTACGCCCGCACGCTCAATATGTTCGCAAATACCGGGGATTAAAACGTCTTTTCCGTCCGATATTGCATCAAGCTCAACTTCCTGCCCTTCTATATATTGGTCAATTAATACGGGGTGCTCCGATGAAAACTTAAACGCTTCATTAATATAAGTTAAAAGTTCATCATCGTTATATACAACCTGCATTCCTCTTCCGCCTATAACATAAGACGGGCGGACCAAAACGGGGTACCCCAATTCTTTTGTGGCATCAAGCGCTTCTTGGGAGCTTTTAACCCCTTTACCTTTGGGCTGCGGGATTTTTAATTCTCTTAAAAGCTTTTCGAAAACTTTTCTGTCCTCAACGGCATTTATGCTCTCTAAGCTCGTACCTAAAATTTTAACCCCTCTTTCATTTAATTTTGAAGCAAGGTTAATTGCCGTCTGTCCGCCGAATTGAACCATAACCCCGAGCGGCTTTTCTTTTTTTATTACGTTCATAACGTTTTCAATGTTCATCGGCTCAAAATATAATCTGTCTGCGATGTCAAAATCGGTTGAAAGTGTTTCGGGGTTTGAATTTATCATAATGGATTCATAATTATTGTCGGCAATTGCCCAGGATGCATGCACCGAGCAATAATCAAATTCAATTCCCTGTCCTATTCTGATGGGTCCCGATCCTAAAACGACAATGTTTCCTTTTTTCTTTTTATTTTTATCTTTTTGTCTTTCTTTGATTTTTTCAAGCTCACATTCTTCATTGTAGGTTGAATAAAAATAAGGCGTCATTGCCGCAAACTCGGCAGCGCATGTGTCTACTATTCTAAAAGAAGCTTCGACATTGAATTTTTCAAATTCTTTTTCATTGATTCCCGTTATTTTTGAAATTTCCGAATCCAAAAATCCTTCTTCTTTTGCTTTTAAATATAGTTCCCTATCCAGAGGTTTTTCTTTTAAGCTGTTGCCGAATTCAATAATTTCTTTTATTTTTGATATAAACCAAAAATCTATTTTTGTAATTTCTGAAATTTTATGAGGGTCAACTCCTCTTTTAATTGCTTCGGATACTCTGAATATTCTTCTGTCATCCTGGATTGATAATGTTTCGATTAATTCATCCAATCCCGTTTGTTCAAATTCTTCTCTTAAAGTGAGCCCCGGGTTTTTTTCTTCCAATGAAGCTATAGCTTTTTTAAAGGCGCTGTTAAAGGTTCTTCCGATTGCCATAATCTCGCCCGTTGCTTTCATTTTTGTGCCTAAAATTCTATCCCCCGTTGCAAATTTATCAAACGGCCATTTTGGAATTTTTATTACTACGTAATCAAGGCTCGGTTCAAATGCCGCAACGGTTTTTTTGGTGATTGCATTTTGAATTTCGTGGAGCTTGTATCCTATTGCAATTTTTGTCGTTACCTTTGCGATAGGATACCCCGTTGCCTTGCTTGCAAGGGCGGACGAGCGGGAAACCCTCGGGTTAACTTCAATAACGTAATATTGATTTGATTTTGTATCAAGCGCAAATTGCACATTGCAGCCGCCTTCAATTTTTAAGGCTCTTATAATTTTTATGGCAGATGTTCTTAGCATTTGATATTCATTGTTTGTTAATGTCTGGCTCGGTGCCACAACGTATGAATCGCCCGTGTGAATTCCAATCGGGTCAATATTTTCCATATTGCAGACCGTAATGCAGGTATCGTTTGAATCTCTCATAACTTCGTATTCGACTTCTTTAAAGCCCGCTATGCTTTTTTCGACAAGAATTTGATTAATTGGCGATTGCTGCAATCCCGTTGTTACATATTGGTCATATTCTTCTTCATTTTTGGCTATGCCGCCGCCCGAGCCCCCTAATGTAAAAGCGGGGCGGATAATAATGGGAAAGCCTATTCTGTCCGCAAATTTTTTGGCGTCTTCATGGGTGGATACTATCTCTGATTCAGGGACCGGTTCATTGATTTCTTTCATTAAATTTTTAAATAATTCTCTGTCTTCTGCCTTATTGATTGAATCAATGTTTGTGCCGAGCAATTTTAAATTGTATTTATCCAAAATTCCTTTTTTATGCAATTCCATTGCAAGGTTTAGCCCCGTTTGCCCGCCCAATGAAGCAATTAAACCGTCGGGGCGTTCTTTTTGGATAATATCTTCAAGCATATTAACATCTAATGGTTCAATATAGACTTTATCCGCAACGTTTTCATCGGTCATAATGGTTGCAGGATTTGAATTTACAAGGACAATTTTTATCCCTTCTTCTTTTAGTGCTCTGCATGCCTGAACTCCCGCATAATCAAATTCGGCTGCCTGCCCGATTACAATCGGGCCCGAACCTATCACCATAACTTTTTTGAGTTTATTATCTTTTCCCATTTTTCAATCCTTATCCTACATTTACCATATCTTCAGCTTTTCTTATCGGGCTCATTTGGAACTCTTTCATTAATTCAATCCAATCATCAAAAATAACGCTTGCATCTTCAGGTCCAGGTTTTGCTTCGGGGTGGAATTGTACGGCATATATTTTTAATCTCGGCGCCTCAAACCCTTCAAGCGTGTCATCGTCTAAATTTTTGTATGTAGGCGTCATAATCCCCGACAGTGTATTCATATCAACCGCATATCCGTGGTTTTGTGATGTAAGCATTACTTTTTCCGTTTGCAGATTAATAACGGGGTGGTTTCCTCCTCTGTGCCCGTATTTTAATTTATAGGTTTTGGCACCGAGCGCTATTGATAATAATTGATATCCGAGGCAAATTCCGAATATGGGGATTTTTCCTATTAATTCTTCAATTGTTTTTAATTCGGTTATACAATCTGCAGGGTCCCCCGGGCCGTTAGATAAAAATAAATTTTTATGCCCGTTATTAAGAATCGTCTCTGCGTTTGTATCTGCAGGATATACGGTAACCCTGCATCCCCTTTTTGCAAGAGAATTTACAATCCCTGTTTTTGTTCCGTAATCAATAAGTGCTAAATCAATCTCGCCTTCGGGGTTTATAACATAACTTTTTTTTGTTGAAACATCAAGTACGATATCTTTATTCGGTTTATGGATACAAATGGCGGCAATTCTTTGTGTTATGTCATCTTCGGTAAATATCGCATCCGATGTTATCATACATTTCATAACCCCTTTTTCTCTTATTTTGATAACGAGGCTTCTTGTATCAATGCCTTCAATTCCTATAATTCCGTTATTTTTAAGATAATCGGAGAGATTATATTTTGATTTATAATGCGATTCGTATTTAGAATATTCTTTAACTACAAACCCTAAACACTTTGGAGAAATCGATTCAAAATCTTCTTCGTTAATTCCGTAGTTTCCGATTTCAGGGTATGTCATTGTTATTATCTGGTTTGCATACGAAGGGTCGGTTAAAATTTCCTGATATCCCGTCATTGACGTATTAAAAACAATTTCGCCTATCTTTGTTCCGAATGCGCCGAAGTGTTCGCCTTTATATATTGTTCCGTCTTCCAAAATTAATGTTGCAAGCATAATTCTTCCTCAATTTCTTTATAAATTTTTTCCATGGCTTCAATTTTGTTTTGAGCTTTTGTAACCGCACGCCCCAAAACTATATAATCGGCCCCTCTTTTAATTGCCTCCGAGGGCGTTGCAATTCTTTTTTGATCATCTTTCAGGCTCCATTTCGGGCGGATTCCGGGGCATAAAACCTTAAAATCTTCCCCGAGTTCTTTTTTAATATTTTCAACTTCGACGGCAGACGCCACAACTCCGTCCAATCCCGCTTCTTTAGCAAGTTTTGCAAGGGAAATCGCAAAGCTTGAAACGTTTTTATCAACCTTAAATTCTTTTTCCATAACTTCCTGAGATATGCTTGTGAGCATTGTTACGCCTAAAATGACGGGAGGTTTTTTGTTTAACTTTTCCGCCGTATCGTCTGCCCCTTTTCTTGCGGCTCTCATCATCTCTAGTCCGCCCGTGCAGTGGACATTAAAGAAATTTGCACCTCTTAAAACGATATTTTCGGAGGCTTTTTGAACGGTGTTCGGGATATCATGGAGTTTAACGTCAAGAAAGAAATTTGCATTTTTGGATAATATATAATTTACAATCTCTAACCCGTAGCCCATAAATAATTGTAAGCCGACCTTAAAAGTTCCCGTATAATCTTTTAATTCTTCAACCAGTTCTTTTGCTTCTTCAATTGTTTCAACATCAAGCGCCAAAACTATTTTTTCTTTAATTTTGTTATTTAACATAATATTTTTCCTTTTAATTCCATATCCTGATAAGGTGTAATTTTGCATTTTGAATTGAAATTTTCGCCTTTTACCGTCCATTTTTCATCCAAATCAACGGTAATTTCTCTTTTCGGGTTAATATTTAAAAGTTTCCTCGGGGCATATGCCATTTTTTCAAGTGCCAAATCAAGCCCGAATGTTTGATAAGAAAGAGAAAATGCGGTCTCTAATCCTGTTATTCCGTTCGGGGAGGCTGTATACGGTTTTAATTTTTCTTCATTTGTATGAGGCGCATGGTCTGTTGAAATTATATCTATTGTCCCCTCAATTACGGCTTTTATCACGGCACTTTTATCTTCTTTTGACCCTAAGGGCGGGTTCATTTTAAATCTTCCCGTATTATCCAAGTTTTCTTTTGTAAAGGTGAAATAATGCGGTGCGGTTTCTGCCGTTAAATTAAGCCCCTTTTGTTTTGCAAGTTTTATTAATTCTATTGTTTCTTTTTTTGAAATGTGGCAAAAATGCAGCCTCGGAAAATTGCATTCTCCCCTTTTTGCCATATTTGTTACTTCATCCAAAATTTCAATCTGCCATTTTGCTTCGGTTGTTTCATTTTCCAAATGCGACATTATAATTTCACCCGTTTTAAGTGCTTTGGTTAAAACATCTTTATTTAATACGGGAAGCCCGTCATTTGAAAAAGCGATTGCACCCGCATTTTTCATTTCGTCAAAATTAACTAAAATATCGGAATCAAGGTTTTTTGTAATTGCACTCACGGGGTGCAGTTCAACCTCAAGCCCCGTTGATTTTGCTTTATTTATCATATATTCAGCAATTTTCGGGTTATCGCATACGGGGTTTGTGTTCGGCATTGTGCAAACTGCCCCGAATCCGCCAAAATATGCCGATTTAAGACCCGTTAAAATCGTTTCTTTTTGATTAAACCCGGGGTCTCTGAAATGTACATGCAAATCAATAAAAGAAGGGATTTTTTTTATCATATTCTCCCCTCTTTAAAAATTTTATCCAAAACCGCCATTCTTATATAAACGCCGTTTTCCGCCTGTTTTAAAATGGTCTGCCCCTGAGGCGAATCTATAATATCGGATGTTATTTCAACATCCCTGTTAACGGGCCCGGGGTGCATTAAAAGCGCATTTTCGGGAAGATTTTCTTTTGAAATTCTGTAGTTTTTAATATAATCTTCTTTTGAAATTTCCCCTTCAAGCCTTTCTGTTTGAATCCTCAGGCACATTACGATATCTGCACCCAAAAGCGCATTGTTCAGATTTTCTTCAAAATAAACCCCGTCTATTTCTTCCTGAAAATATTTTGGCGCGCAGCATACAATGTTTGCTCCTTCTCTTTTTAATAATGCGATATTTGACCTTGCAACTCTTGAGTGCTTAATGTCTCCCGCTATTACGATTTTTTTATTTTTAACTGAGCCTAAATTTTCAATTATCGTATAATAATCCAATAATGCCTGCGTCGGGTGGGAAGATTTACCTTCGCCCGCGTTTATAAAATGCACGGGTCTGTAGAAAGTTTTTTCTTTCAATTCTCCGATTAAATTTTCTTCCCTTGTTCTTATAATAAATGTATCAATTCCGATTGCCGCCATATTGTTAATTGTGTCAAACAACTCTTCGCCTTTTAAAATGGAAGATTTTGCCGTATCAAAAACATAGCTTTTTGCCCCGAGCCTTTTTATTGCGCATTCAAAAGAAAACCTTGTTCTTGTTGAATTTTCAAAAAACATCAACGCCGCATGGCGTGTCGGATAATTTGCATACCTGCCCGCTTTAAAGCTCTTTGCGGTATCTGTTATATTTTCTATTTCTTCTTTTGATAAATATTCTATTTTATCAAGGTGTTTCATTTTTTATTTACCTTTTCTGCTTCCCGGTTTTACTATTTCAATCCCCTGTTTGCACAAGGGGCAATTTTCGGGTTCATAAACAACAGGATCTATTTTCAATAATGAATTTATTTTTAATCTGTCATCAAGTTTCCCCTGAGTTCTGTCTACTATACAGCCGACACCTTTTATTTCAACTTCGTATTCTTTGATTGCGTCAATTGTTTCAAAAATCGTTCTTGCAGTTGTTATGACATCTTCTATGATAACGACCCTTTCACCCTTTTTTAGGGTATATCCTCTCCTTAACTGCATAATGTCATCTTTTCTTTCAACAAAAAGATTTCTTTTTTTTGCCTGTTTTGCAACTTCGTATCCGAAAATTATTGCTCCTATGGCAGGGGCAATAATTGTGTCGTATTCAATATTTGATAATTTTTCGGCGAGTTTTTTGCCTATGATTTCAACTATATCGGGGTATTGATACAATTTTGCGCACTGAAAATATGTGTCGCTGTGAAGCCCCGATGTCAGGCAAAAATGCCCGTGCAGCAACCCGTCCGCTTTAATTAAAAGTTCTTTTACATCAACATCATTTACCGTGTTCATTCTCTTAATTTCCTTTTTAATTCTTCAATATCAGCTATATTTAATTCATCTAATAAATGATTTAGCTCATTTATTAATTTTTCGCATATATCGGGGTGTGTAAAATTTTCCGTTCCGATTTGAACGGCGTCCGCTCCTGCGGTTAAAAATTCTAAAACATCATCTAAAGTTGCAATGCCGCCTATTCCAATGATTGGAATTTTAACCATGGATTTTATTCTTTTTACCATTGATAATGCAACAGGCTTAATGCACCTTCCCGATAACCCTCCTTGCACAAACGTTTTTTTGAATTTTTTGTCGGGTGTAATTTCGATTTTTATCCCGAGCCCTTTGATGGTATTAATCGCACTTATGCAATCGGCGCCCGAATTTTGTGCGGCAAGCGCCAGAGATTCAATGTCGGACACATTCGGGGTTAATTTGATGATTAAAAAGCCTTTGTATACTTTTCTTATTGATTCCGTTAATTTTGAAAGGCTCTCGGGTGTTGTTCCGAATTCAAGACACCCCGATTTAACGTTCGGGCACGAAACGTTGACTTCAATTGCTTCAATTTTTGCATTCTGTGCAATTTTTGCCGTTTCAATGTAATCTTCAAAACTTGAACCTGCAAGGTTCATTATAAAATTTATGTTTTTTTCTTTTAAAACGGGGAGTTTTTTATCGATAAATTCTTTTATTCCGACATTTTCCAAACCTATGCGGTTTATCATCCCTTTTTGCGTTTCAAAAATTCTCTCTCCTTCGTTACCTTTTTTGGGGTTAATCGTGATTGCCTTTGTAACGATTGCACCTAATTTTGAAACATCAAGAAAATCTTCAAATTCATCGCAATATCCGAATGTACCCGATGCCGTCATTATGGGGTTTTTAAGCTTAAACCCGTTTAAATTTACGCTTAAATCTGCCATATTACCTCATTTCCCCAAAATACGGGCCCGTCTTTGCATACGGTTTTATTTATTTTTTCTCCGTTTTTGTTTATTTCTATGACACACCCTCTGCAAACCCCGATTGAACAGGCCATTGTTTTTTCCATTGACACTTGCGTTTTAATATTATTTTTAATGCCGAATTCACTGACAAGCTTTAAGACGATATTGGGACCGCAGGAATATATGATATCGGGGTTTAATTTTTCTTTTAATTCATCAAGATAATCAACAACACTTCCGCCTATTACCGTTTTATCGGAACCGTTCAGTATTTCTTCTTTTTCTCTGAATCCCGTTACCAAAAAATTTTTAACCCCCTTTTTATCAAGCTCTTTTTTTAAAAATAACATCGGTGCAATCCCGATGCCGGCTCCTATTAAAAGAGCTGAATTAATGTTATCGAAATCAAATGTATTTCCCAGAGGGCCCAAAAAATCAACTTTTTCTCCCGCCGAAAGCGATTTTATATAATTTGTGCCTTCGCCTTTGATTTTATATAAAACCGTAATTTTATCGTCCTCATAATCGCAAACACTAAAAGGGCGCCTTAAAGTTTTGTTTTCGCATAAAATCGATATAAATTGTCCGGGGTGCATTTTGTCGGTTTGAGATTCAATAACAAGTTTATACGTTCCTTTTGCGATTTTTTCGTTATTTAAAATTATTCCCGTATGGTTCTTTTTCATCAATTTTCCCTGTATAACAAAAAAGAGAAAGACAAATCAGCCTTTCTCTTTTTAATTTATGTTTTTATCGTTATGTTTAAATTTATTCATTAACTTCCCCAGTCAAAACGATTATACAACCCCCAAAATTAAAATTAAACCCGTATGTAAACAATTGTTACAAACACTGCCAAAAACCTAAAGTTCTACACCATTTGACCGATATTTCTAACATAAGGAGAATGGAGACAAAATGAACATCAGCGGACTTAATGCAAATAACAACTTAATTGATGCAAACAGCATCAACAAAGTTTCGGCTGATTTATTTGCAGCTTTAAAGAAAAAATCCGTTGATTATTCCAAACAGGATTTAACAAGATTTACAAGAGCAACTTTAGGCGTTGATTTATACAGCCAAAAAACCGATTTAAACGTTCAAAGACAAATTGCAATCACAAATTCGGGCGCTTTTCAAAACAATATGAATCTTCAATCGGTTCAGGCTCTTAATTCTTTCGCTGCTCAAAATTTATATGCCAACAATGTTCAAAATGCGGTAGGCGGCAAAATGACAATCGCTCAAAACCCGGCTGAAATTGAATTCGTTTCAAAAACTGAAGATGTTTCAAACATTTTAAACGTTTTTGAAACGGATAAAGATAAAAAAGATTCTAATCCTTTTGCTTTTGACACATTCACACCCGAAAGATCTCAAAAGCAGGAAGCTTAATTTTACTCTCTACTCCTATTCTATTAAGTCCAAAATTTACCCTTGAATTTCTTCAAGGGCTTTTTTTTAATTTAAAAATTGTTTTATTGCTTTAAAAAATGATATAATTCTTATCAGCTGAAATAAGGAATTAAGAATATGGATAAAATTGTTAAAATCGAGGGAGACAAAGTTTTTATCGGTCGTGATGACGGCGGGCTTATTGAGGCTGATGTCAAAGACTGCAACTTTACGCCTTCCGTAAATGACTATGTAGAAATCTTCAGGAGCGAAAATTCAATCGTTATATCAAAAGCCCAAAATATGGCCGCTGAAATTAAAGATTCCGTTATGCAGGCTATTTATTCCGCTGACGGCAAAAAACCCGTCAATAAAATTGCATACGCGGTTCTTGCGATATTTTTGGGTTCATTCGGCGTTCATAAGTTTTATTCGGGTAAAACAGGGCTCGGCATTTTATACTTATTATTCTGCTGGTCTACAATCTCGGGGATTATAGGTTTTATAGAAGGTGTTTTTGCGCTCTTTAAACCGGCGGATGAGAACGGAAATATTGTTGTATAAATTTTATTTTTATTAAAAAACGCCCTCAAAAAAGGGCGTTTTAATTTTATTTATTTTTATTTTTTAGACAAGCGCTTTTTCACTTGCCTTTTTAACGCATTCGATTACCGTTTTTGCAACCGTTTCCTGTTCTTCTTTTGTAATTTCGGCAAACATCGGTAATGATAAAACAAGTTTTGTATTTTTTTCGGTTTTAGGGAGATACCCTTCAGTGAAACCTAAATATTCATGGACTTTTTGAAGGTGAAGAGGTATCGGATAATATATCATAGCGCCTATGCCGTTTTCTTGAAGAAGTTTATGAACTTCGTCTCTGTTTTGAACTTTAATTGTGTACTGGTGGTAAACGCAGTATGTATTATCCAATTCTTTCGGCGTTTCAATGCCTTCGGCGTTTTTAAACAATTCGTTATAGTATGCCGCATGTTCTCTTCTTAATTTATTCCATTTATCAATATAAGGAAGTTTTACTCTTAAAATTGCTGCCTGTATTTCATCCAGTCTTGAATTTACGCCGATTTCGTCATGGTGATATCTGATTGCACCGCCATGGTTTCTGAGGGCTATGATTCTGTTTTTGAGGTTTTCATCGTTTGTGATTGCTAAGCCGCCGTCTCCCATTGTGCCGAGGTTTTTGGTCGGATAGAAGCTGTAGCAGCCGATATTTCCGAAGGTACCGACTTTTTTGCCTTTGTATTCGGCGCCGATTGCCTGACAGCAATCTTCAATAACGTATAGATTATGTTTTTTGGCAATTGCCATAATTTTATCCATATCGCAGGGTTGTCCGTATAAGTGAACGGGAAGAATTGCTTTTGTTTTCGGCGTAATTTTTTCTTCAATTTTATTAACATCCATATTAAACGTGTTTTCGTCGATATCGACAAAAACGGGGGTTGCGCCCACGATACCTATTGCTTCGGTTGTTGCAACAAATGTAAATGCAACCGTAATAACCTCATCATTTTTTCCTATATTAAGTGCTCTTAATGCAAGATGCAGCGCGTCGGTTCCCGAATTCAGGCAGATTGCATGGTTTACGCCTATATATTTTGCAATTTCTTCTTCAAAAGCTTTATTGTGTTTGCCTAAAATATACTGCCCGGAGCGCATAACTTCTAAAACTTCTTTTTCGGCTTCGTTTTGAATTGTTGCATACTGTCTTTTTGAATCAATAATAGGTATCATATTTCCCCCTTCTTAAAATATCCATAATTTTATATAATACCACTTCAAGCGGTTGCTTTTATATAATCTTTATCTTTATAGTAAAATTTCTTTATGAGAATTAATAAATACATTGCTCAATCGGGTATAGTTTCAAGAAGAAAAGCCGATGAACTCGTTTTATCGGGGCGGGTTAAAGTCAACGGCAAAGTTGTTACCATGCTCGGGTTTGAGATTAGAGTTAAAGATAAAGTTACCGTAGATGATAAATTAATTAAAGCGGACAATTTTCAATACTATAAATTTTATAAACCGACAGGCTGTATTACCACAAAAGATGATGAAAAGGGGAGAAAAACGATTTATGATTATCTTCCCCCTGAATTACAGAGCCTTAAACCCGTAAGAT
>DVJH01000093.1 GCA_018710795.1 Candidatus Galligastranaerophilus gallistercoris
GGTTCTTCTGCGGGTATTGCTTTAGAAAATGCTTCGCTTTTTAATAAACAAAAACAATTAATTGAAGAACAAAAACAATTGTTATCAAGTTTTATTGATACATTGTCGGCTTCAATAGATGCCAGAGATAAAATAACGGCAGGTCATTCGGAGCGTGTTACAAAATATGCCGTTTTAATCTGTAATAAAATGCAGATGAGAGAAGATGAAGTCGAAATTGTCCGTCAGGCATCATTATTACATGATATAGGAAAAATCGGGATTAAAGATTATATTCTTCAAAAAGAAGGCGAACTTACAAAAGAAGAATACAAAGAAATTCAGCAGCATGCAAAAATAACTTATGATATTTTATCCAGAATTTATTTATCCAAATATTTTAAAGACGTTGCAAAAATAGCTTCAAGCCACCATGAAAAGTATGACGGCACGGGATATTTTCTTAAATTAAAAGGTGAAGAAATTCCTTTAGGCGGAAGAATTCTTGCCGTGTCTGACGTTTTTGACGCAATTACCAGTAAAAGACACTACAGACAAAAAATGGATATAATAAAAGCGCTTGATATTATTACGGAAGGCTCAAATAAACACTTTGACGGTAAAATAGTGGATGCTTTTATGAGTATTGAAACAAATAAAATACTTGAAGTTATTTTAGGCGAAGAAAACAAAATGACCGAAGCCGATAATATGATTTTAAACAGATACAGACTGATTGATTTATACAGATTGTATAAAAATACGGACGAGAGAAAACTCACGACCGAAGAAGAAAGATTTGTCAACATATTTAATAAATATTATAATCTTGTTTAAGAAGTAAGTAAGTTTTTATGAAAAATAAGATTTTACCCGCACTGTTAATAGCATTTTTATGCACATTTACATTGCCTTCGTTTGCTCAAACCGAAGAATCATTCAACCTTGCGGGTGTTATTGAAAGTATCATAAATTATCAAAACCAAAGCGATATAGTTTCGGATATAAGATTTGATTCAAAAGAAAACTTTTTAAATGCAACAAATAAATTTATGCAGGGCAATGTTGTTGTTGCATACGGGGAATATTCAAAAACAATTGAAACTCTGGACAAAAATATTGCTTTATTAATGCTTTCAAAAAAACTTTATGAATACGGATTTTTTACTCTCGGTGATTTTGCCGTTTCAAAAATATCAGGCAGACACAGAATGACAAAACAAATCGAAAATCTGAAAGAAGCATATAAACCTTCTTATTCTCTGACTAAAGACGAAGAAAATTATCTTGCAAAAGCATACACTTCAATTTATTTTAACAATTCCCCTGAAGAAGTTGCTTTTAATTTAATTAAAAAAACCTCTCTTCTTGAAAATTCGGATTATGCCAATTTTATTCTTGCGCAAAGCATGTATGAATGCAGACAATATCAACAGGCATTAATATACATTAACAAAGCAATAGATAAAAATGATGTCAATTCAAATTATAAATGTTTTAAACTTAAAGCAATGATTGCATTTAAGCAGTATAAAGAAGCGCTGAAGTATATTGAAGAGCTGGAAAAAGAAAATAAAATCTCTGTTTATTTCAAAAACGATTTTGATATTTTAAAGCAACAGGTTTTATTTAATCTTACAGACAACGATTCGGACAAAAAATTTCACCAGATTTATCAATATTATTTAGCGGGAAATTATTATAAAACTTTAAAAGAAACGCAAAATATTTTAAATTTTAATAAAAACAATCCTAAAATTTTGACTCTTCAGGCAATGAGTCACCTGGCACTCGGAGATATCGAAAGCGCAAAAGATGAATTTAATTCAAGCTATAAACTTGATAAAAAGTTTGATTTAACTTTAATGGGACTTGCCGATTCTTATTTTATAGATAAAAATTACGATGAAGCACTTAAATATTATAAAAAATTAAATAAAACAACATATAATGACGAAGCAATTTTAAAAACGGCTCTTATATATGAAATTCAAAACATAAAAAATTCAAAATCCGAAAAAAATGAAAAACTGAAAGCAAAAATCGTAAAAAATTGTTTTTATGAAAATTATTTAATCGCTAACAATCTTTTATTTGACAACGAACGATTAAAGAAAAAATATACCGCAAAATCTATCGCTCTAAACCCTTTGTATACGGGCGGATGGGATATTTTGTATAAAATTAATTATCAAAATAAAGATTTTAGAAAAATTGATACTTTAACGTTTTTATTATCTTTTTTGGATGAACCGAATGCCGAATATTATTATTATTCCGCACTTTCTCTCGATAATTCAAACAATAAAAAAGACGCGTTTTACGAAGTCAAAAAAGCTCTGTCGGTTAATCCGGATTTTAAGCCCGCAATTGAATTAATGAATAAATTGCAAAACGAACTTATTTAAAATGGTTAAAGCTTTTATCTTCAATAATTTCTTTTCCGTCTATTATGATTTTATTCGTATTTGTAACCGTTCCTATTTTAGGAATATTAAACTTATCTAAAATTTGACTGTCATCTGAAGAAAGCGCAATTAATAAGCCGTAATCTTCCCCGCCGAATAATACAAGATTTTTATCATCAACCCGTTTTAGAATTTTATCGTATTGAATATCAAAACCTGTTTTGCTCTCCGCCCTTATTTTGTCTAAAGCGTTAAAAAGCCCGTCTGAAGTATCTGTCATTGCATATTTATCTTTTGCATTATTCATAACGGCATTTGATATTTCAGGATACAAAACGGGTTCAATATGCGCTTTTATTAATTCGTTATCATAATCCCTGCAGCCTTCTTGTAAAAGTTTTAATCCCATGGCGCTTGAACCGTGAAACCCCGCAAGATAAAGATTATACCCGAATTGCGCATTTTTTCTTCCCGAAGGGTTTTTTGTGTATCCGATTATTGAAATTGAAATAACGGTTTTACATCCGCCCGTTAAATCTCCCCCGATTAATTTTATATTGTATTTTTCGATTATTTCATTGACGCCTTCATAAAATTCTTTTATAAAACCTTCATCCAAATTACCCGATAAAGAAATTGTTATATATAAAGGAATTCCGCCGCCTGCAAATATATCGCTTATATTAACAAGAACCGCTTTTTTGCCCAGAGTATAAGGCGTAAAATAAGAAAAAGAAAAATGAATATCTTCGTATAAAGTGTCTTGAGAAATTAAAAGATTCAAATCTTTTATATAAGCGCAATCATCCCCGAGATATGAATTATCTTTTACGGTTTCATTTATTATTTTTAAAAAAGTATCTTCTTTATTCATTTAAATAATTAATAAGCCCGAATAATGCCATTTTATAGCTGTTTTGTTTAAACCCGGCCACCGTTCCTACGGCGCCTTGTGAGATAAAGGAGGTTTTTCTGAAATCTTCTCTTGAATTTATGTTTGATAAATGAACCTCAACAACGGGAATTTTTACCGCTTTTATCGCATCCAAAATTGCGATTGATGTATGTGTAAATGCTGCGGGGTTTATTATAATACCTTGAATATTATTTATTGAAGATTGAATTTTATCTATAATTTCGCCTTCCGAATTTGATTGAAAAAATTCCAATTCAACCCCGTTAAAATTTTTTGAATATTCAACAAGTTCTTCTTCAATATTTTTTAAAGTCATAGAACCGTAAATTTCGGGTTCTCTTATCCCGAGCATATTTAAATTAGGACCGTTTATAACAAGTATTTTCATATTTTTAACCCTTTTTATCATACACTAATTTATAATTTAATA
>DVJH01000094.1 GCA_018710795.1 Candidatus Galligastranaerophilus gallistercoris
ATTGCAGCACGGATTATATAGTGGAAGCTTTTGACAACGGCATAAGCGATATAATTTCGACGCCGCTTAAAGATTATGAACTTGTTATAAGAGTTATATGGGCGATACAGAAAAACGAAATGTATTCCATCAAAGAAACGGAAGACAAATTTTTATCGGAGCTGGGGATAATAGATTTTAAAACAGGCTTTTATAAAGAAGAATTCAGCCTTAAGTTTCTTGAAAGCGTCATAACACAGGCAAAAACGGACAGGCAAAAATCATGCCTGATATTAATCAAAATATCGCCCGCAATAGATGTTGAAATTGATAAAGACGCATTGTGCGACGCACTAAGATCATCGTTGAGAATAAACGACACAATTGCAATGAGAGATGAAAATACATATTACATATTTTTATCAAGAGCAAAACTTAACGGGGTATATTCAATATATGAAAGACTTCTCTCCAAGCTCGGTTCAATGACGGCAATAAGCGCAAGCGTTGTTGAAATTCAGGATGAATTGTTTGATGACATCATAAATGTTCTTGAATTTTCAATAAATAAAGCTCCCAAAAACGGTGAAATTGCCGTTGTCCAAAGACAGGATTTTTTGGACATGTATAAAACCGAAGAAAAAGAGGAGCTTGAAATTGCAAAAATCCTGCAAAATAAAGCTCTGCCGGGTGAATCTCCCGCAAAAAGAGCAATAAAAAAAGAAGAGGCAAACGACGAAGACAAAGTAAGCCTCGGGCTTAAAATTATGCAGGAAAAAGTCAGAGAAATCGAAAAAACGGGCGGGCTTAAAAAAAATAACCATATTTCAAAAAACGATACAGAAAAAGAAATAGATGAAAGAAACGCTGTTTTATACAAACAAGCGTACGCAAAAAAGCTTTCAATGATAATAGAACCTATGCTTGAAAAATACGCAGGCAGGCTGCAATCCGAATATAAACTTTTGGATGCAAATATAAGCGTAAATACCGATAATACGTTTATGAAGCTTGATAAAGACGACATTAAGCTTAATTTTGAAATGAATTATGACGGGCTTAAAACAATAAAATTTAACCTTGCAATTATAGCGCTCGGCACCGAGATAGAATCGGACAGTTTTGAAATGGAAGTTATGGAATTTGATTCCAAAAAACTTGCCGTCATTTTAGATACAATGATTGAAGAATACAAAAATTATTTAAGCGGGGATTAGTTGTTGCTTACGAGCATTTTAAAAGCAACAAGCCCTCTTGCCGAAATTTCACCCGATAATTCTTTCTGACTTTCGGTTATATTAAATATTCTTACCAATCGCTGGATTTCAGCCAAATGTTTGGGGTTTTTAACATCGTATGCATTTTTAACGGGGTCTGAAACAATACCAAACAGTGTATTAATCGTTCTTTCATTCATCTTGGTCATGATAGTGTGCTCTCCTGATATTTTAATAAAGAAAATCAGGTGAAATTAATTGCCATATTTTTTTAAAATATTAAGCAATATTAAGCACAATTTATATAAAGTTTATATATAAATACATATAAAAAATAAAGCGCTTTAAATTAAAGCGCTTTTCAAAATTTTCTAAACGGAGGGTTTAAGAAAATAATGGAGTTAAGAAAGTAGTAGAGTTGTGGATTGTGGTGGGGAATAAATAAGGACTATGGAGTATATGTGTATGAGTATGGAGAAAATATTGGTTACGGATGTCCGATAAACGGCATCAAATGATGCCGCATGCAATTGTGCAATGTTTCAACTCCGATTGACATTAAGTTTTATCCTCGCATTATATACCTGTCATAATGTATCGGAAAAAAATAATATATCTTTAGTATATACTTTATATATATTACAAATTTGTTACAAAGTAGGGGAATTATTTAGAGATAATATCCTCAAATGTAATACCGTTTGAAGAAAGCAAAAAATCGCAAAACTCCCTTACTGCACCCTTTCCGCCGCCATATGATGATGTTGCCGAAGCAAATTTTTTTACTTCATCTATCGCATCATTCGGCGCAAAGGATAAACCCGCTTCTTTTATTACGCACAAATCGGGATAATCATCACCCATATATGCAACCTGTTCTTTTGTAAGATTATATTCGCTCAAAAGTTCATTAAACGCCTGCAATTTATTTTTTTGATTTAAAAAAAGTTTTGTAATCCCCAATGTTTTTGCACGCTCCCTGACGGCGCCCGAATCTTTGGCGGTAATAATTGCGGTTAAAAAACCCGCTTTATTTAACATAACTACTCCCTGCCCGTCTTTTGCATTAAACGTTTTAATCTGAGAGCCGTCCGGAAGATATGTAAGCGAGCCGTCTGTCATTACGCCGTCCACATCAAACGCAACAAGTTTTATTTTTTTTGCTTTAAGTTTCAAATTAAGGTCGTTTATCATTCAGGCAACCTTTGCTTTCAGTAAATCATGGATATGTATTAAGCCTATCGGACAATTATTTTCATCAACGATTGCAAGAGAAGTGATTGAATGATTTTCCATTAAAGCAAGGGCAGATGCTGCCAATTCATCTTTTTTAATTGTTTTGGGGTTTTTTGTCATAACGTCTTTTACGGCTAAATTAAGCGCGTTTGTATGTGTTATTATGGTTCTTCTGATATCGCCGTCCGTTAAAATGCCCGCCAGTTTCCCCGACCCGTCGCAAACAAGCGTGCACCCGAGGTGCATATCGGATATGTATTTAACCGCAATATCAAAAGGAGTATCCTGTTTTATTACGGGAAGTTTTTCACCCTTTATCATAAGTTCTTCAACTTTATATAATATTCCTTTACCGAGCGCTCCCGAAGGATGAA
>DVJH01000095.1 GCA_018710795.1 Candidatus Galligastranaerophilus gallistercoris
CGCTTCAATTGCAATATCTTCGGGCGGAGAAAGAGAAATCTTTTTTAGAACGGTATTGTCGGGTTTAATTTCGGAATTAAGAGCACTCATAACAAAATCTTCAAAAACGGGGGGAGTTTGTTTGATTTTAAAATTTGAATTCATCGCATCTTTTTTATTTTCATAAACAAGCCGTATAAAATCTCCCTCTATAACCGCATCGACAAGCCCCTTATCTTTATTTACGATTTCATTCAGAAGCGTTCTTTTATCTTCGCTTTTTTCTTCGGTTTTATATACAAGCCCTTCCATTACCGTTTTTGCATTATCGGTTGTTCCGTCATAAATTTTTTTCCCTTTTGAAAAAAGAAAAACTTTTTCAAAATATTGAGCTTCATCAAGATATGATGTTGCCCAGATAACACCTATGTTGTTTTCTTTTGCCAGTTTATCCGTTATTGATAACAAATCTCTTCTTGAAACGGGGTCCACCCCGACCGAAGGCTCGTCCAGCAATAAAAGTTTCGGCTTGGACAATAAAACGCAGGATAAACCCAGTTTTTGCTTCATGCCGCCCGAGAGTCTGCCTGCATATCTTTCTTTAAAATCAATAAGCCCCGCAAAATTCAATAATTCGTCAAATATTTCTTTTCTTCTTTTTTTATCTATATTTTTAAGACCCGCATAAAATTCAAGATTTTCCATCACCGTTAAATCTTCATACAATCCGAATTTTTGAGGCATATATCCTATATCTTTTTTAACCTCTTCATGGTTTAAAAAAGGCGAAAGACCGTCTATCAGTATTGAAGATGTTTTATTATAATCATTGTCGGGAAGAATAAGCCCCGAGGCTATTCTTAAAAACGTGGTTTTGCCTGCACCGTCGGGACCTATCAGGGCAGCTTTTTGCCCTTTTTTTAATTGCAGGGAAATATCCGATAAAGAAGGGGAAACTTCTCCTTTGAACGTCTTTTTTAAATTATTTACGGATAATAAAACATTTTCTTTCATAAATGCACTTTCACGGTAACGGGCATCCCTTGTCTTAAATAAGGGTCAACGTTATCGACTATTATTCTTAAGCGGTAAACCAAATCCGTTCTCAAGCTTGTTGTTTCTACTGTTTTTGGGGTAAATTCCGCAACGGGGGAAACAAAACCGATATGAGCAGTATAGGGGGTTTTTGGTCTTGCGTCCGTATAAACAAAAGCTTTTTGTCCGAGTTTTATATTTCCGAGATTTTTTTCGTCAATATATGCCCTTATCCAAACGGGCTTTATCATTGAAATTGAATAAACAATATCGCTTGTATTCAAAATTGTTCCCTTTTCCCTGACTCTGCTTAAAATTGTTCCGTCATACGGAGCATAAAGCTTTGTATCGTCAAGATCGATAATACTTTTTTCAAGAGCGGCAAGCGCATATTCATACGAAGCAATGCTTGCATTCATTGTTTCTTTAATATTCGAGCATTCTTCTTTGGAAACGGTAAAATCGGCGCACAAAGGATTGTTATAATTAAAAATTGCGGTTTGTTTAAGTTTTTCCGCCCTTTGGCGTTTTAAGTCCGCCTTTGCTTTATTTAACGCCGTAATATAAGTATCGGAATCAAGTTCCGCTAAAAGCGCACCTTCTTTTACAAAATCGCCTTCTTCAACATAAAGAGCGCTTAATCTCCCGGGCACCCTGAATGATAAATCCGACTGTCTTATTTCTATATTTCCGTATAAAGTCAGAATATTTTTATTTTTGTTTTTATACAAAAAATATCCCGCCGCAAAAATTAAAACGGCAAAAATTAAAACGGATATAAGGATTATGATTGTCTTCTTTTTCATTGCAAAACTCCGCCCGATGCTTTATATAAAGAAATTAAATCCGTATATTTTTGGTTTTTTGAGCTGTAGAGAATTTTTGCTTCGGAAATTCTTTCCATATCTCGGTCCAAATAATCCATATAGCTTCTTGCGCCCGTTGTATAGGCGTTGAAAATTTTAATGAAGTTGGAATTTTCATATTCAAGCCGCTTTTTATTGTTTTTATAAATTTCCTTATCTTTTTTCAGCGTATATAGAGCGTCGTTTACTTCTTTCAGGGCGTTTAAGTCCGCTTTAAAATATTCATTCAGGGCGGTTTCGTATTCTATTTTTCTTTTTTTCAATGTAAAAATTCTTTTTCCGCCGTCAAAAAGATTTTGTGTCGCCCCCGCAATAAGTGCGGCAACAGCGCCTTCCCAGCCGAAATTATTCACAACGGTTGAAAATATAAGATTTCCCGTTATTTCAAGTTTGGGGAGAAAATCTTTTTTTGCGGCGGTTATATCAAGCTTCTTTTTTTGGATTTCAATATCAAATTTAATTATATCGGGACGGTTTAAAACAATGTCGCCTTTAAGGATTTCGGGGTATATTCCCGTATATTCGATTTTATCAAACGAAGAAACGGTTATGTTATCGGCTTCATAGGGGGTATATCCTATAAGATAACAAAGCTCCGTTATAAAAGAAGCACGCTCTTTTTTAAGATTTTCAAGCGTATTTTTTTCTTCCTCAAAAAGTTTGTTTGTTTCATTTAATTCTACGGATGAAATAACGCCCGTTTCATACATTTTCGTTTTTCTTTTAAGAAATTCTTCGTATATTTCTTTTCTTTGGGTTTGGAGTTTTATTAATTTTTCAAGATTTGAAACATTCAAATAAGCGTTGGCGGTATCCGTTGCAACTATTAAATTTGAGGCTCTCAAATCTTCTTTGGCAATTTTAATGTCGAGTTTTGCCTGTTTAATTTTGTCGTATTTTTTCCCGAGATAATCAAGCTCCCATTTAACGTCAAGCGGAAGCGCATAGCTGTTTGTTTGAATATCGTTATTGGGAATTGAGCCTTTCGGGATTTTTAATAAAAGATAATCGGAGCCTATATTGAGATTTGGAAATTCATCCGAAATTAAAAGGTTTCTTTCCTGTCTGGATTTTAGAATATTTTGTTTTGCAATCAATATGTCTTTGTTGTTTTCAAGCGCAAGACAGATGTATTTCATTAAATTTTCGTCATTAAAATTTTTAAACCAGTCAAGATTGATGTAATAATTTTTTGCAAAAGATAAATTCAGCAGCTGAAAAAAATAAAAAAAGGAGAATAATAAAATCCTGACAATTTTTTTCATAAAACGTCCTTTAAAATCGGGGTTGAAATTATAATAGTTTTATTATTCAAAGAAATATATTACCCTTGTGTATTAAGTAAATTTGTAGTATAATGAATTAAATAAAAATTCCCTGATTGCCTTACGGATTTTACGGATTAATTTGCACAATATAAACAAAAAAGCTACAATTTCGCAATTTATGTTGAATTATGCCGAATGCGGCAATTTAATTGCGGACGGATTAACCGTCCGATTGGAGAAGCCCTCCTTATGATTGAGCTTGCTGTATTATCGGCACTATAATTAAATTGAGCGAATAAATTAGGTATAAATAACTGCACTAAAGTTGTTTATAAAACGCCGCGGCGATTTTAATATGTATAAGTGGATACTATCGAAAAAAATACTATGAATAAAAAAGCATTTGGAGAAAATTTAAAAAATCTTAGAAAACAAAAAGGCTTGAGCCAGGCGCAGCTTGCTGAAATTATCGGCATGAGCGCAAAAAATATTACAAAAATCGAAACAGGCAAAAGCTTCCCGAGAGCCGAAAATATCAACAAGCTTTTAAAATTGTTTAATGTAAGCGAAAACGTTCTGTTTTCGGGTTCCGATAAATTTGAAATTAAACAAAATTCAAATAAAATCGAAGCATTGAAAATTATAAACAATGCAAGCGACAAGCATATAAAAATTTATCTTTCCATGTTGAAACAATTAAGAGATATGATTAATCAAACGGAAGAAATGCTTAAAAAATAGGCTTTTTTTCATTAAATTGACAAAATTCGGACGAAATTAACTTCGTCCGTTTTTTTATTCAAATATTTTAATTGTACAATTGACACTTTTTATTAAAAATATTCCCCGTAAGAAATAATATAGGGTTAAAACTATTGCTATATAAGGATATAAAGATTTTATTAAAAGGGGTTGACAAAAGAAAAATTTGGGTACATAATACAAATATAAAGAAAAAGTGTTATACATACACTAAAAAGAAATCACAAAGAAAAGGCTAGAGAAGGAAAATGTTAAGAATAAATCCAATAAATAATGTATATAATACACTAAATAAAAACATCAGCTTCAAAGCCGGCGTACAGACAAACTACGGCTTAGAGGCTGCTTCACCGAATTCAAACATGGTTGAAGGCGGCTTGTTGACCGGTTTCGTAGGTACAATCACTCCTTTGTTTACTCAAATTCAATCAAGAGCAAACAGCATTGAAAAAGGATTAAACGAAACAAAAATTGAATATCTTGCATAAAAGAACTATATAAAAAGCCATTAACAACAAAATTTATATTATTTATCGACACCTAACAACACAATCCCGAAGCTAACAAC
>DVJH01000096.1 GCA_018710795.1 Candidatus Galligastranaerophilus gallistercoris
ATAAAATGCCCGGATTTACGACCCTTTACTGTCTTTTAGGCGATATATACAGAATTTTGGGGCGCCATGAAGAAGCAATAATAGAATATAAAATGGCAAGATGGATTGACTCATTGTATCTTCCCGCATACGTGGGCACCAGACAGATTCAAATGCGCTGTTGGGCGACGGATATCACCTTATGAGCGATGTTTATTCTTCGCTTGCCGTTGCAATCGGGCTTTTGGCGGTAAAATTCAGCGGACATTACATTTTAGACCCCGTTATTGCAATTATAGTTGCCGTTATGATTTTAAAAACAGGTATCGGACTTATAAGAAAAACCGGCGACAATCTTTTGGATTCTTCGCTGCCGAATGAAGATATAGCAATTATAGAAAATGTTTTAAATAATCATAAAGATAAAAACCTCGGCATTAAAACAATCAAAACTTCAAAATCGGGAAATATTAAAAATATCGTTCTTATAATTTATCTTCCCTGTAATATGACATTAAAAGAAACTCACAGGCTTTGCGATAAAATTGAAGCGGAACTCGAGGAAAAATTAAAGCACACAAACGTAATTATCCATGCGGAACCCGATTGCAAATGCTTAAAAAAAGAAAACTGCCCCGCACTGATAAAATAAAATTATTTTGCTCTGCCCGATAACTGTCCGCAGGCAGCGTCAATATCGGCACCGCGCTCTAATCTTACGGTAACTTTTTTGCCCGATGATTCAAGGAGATATTTAAAGAGCATAATGTCTTTTTTATCGGGTTTATTTAACTTTATATCGCAATCCGATAAAACGGGATTATAGGGGATTAAATTTACGTTGCATTTTAAATCTTTCATATAATTGATTAATTCAAGCGCAATTTCTTTTGTATCGTTAAGCCCGCCGATTAAAACGTATTCAAGCGTAATTCTTTTGCCCGTTTTTTCAATGTAGAATTTAAGCGCCTCTTTTAAAATATCAAGGTTATATTTTTTTTCAACGGGCATAATTTTTTTTCTTAAAAGAGAATTCGGCGCATGCAGCGATATTGCAAGAGTCGGAATTAATTGCATTTGCGCAAGCTCTTTTATTTTGGGCGCAATTCCGCAGGTTGAAACGGTTATTCTTCTTATTCCTATCTGCAATTTTGAATTTATAATCTCAATTGCCCGATATACATTTTCATAATTATTTAAGGGTTCCCCCTGCCCCATAAAAACAACGTTTGTAACTTTGAGTTTTGTATCTCTTTGGATTGTTAAAATCTGCTCCGCAATTTCATAAGGAAGCATATTTCTTATAAACCCTCTTTGTCCCGTTGCACAAAAAATGCAGCCCATGGGGCACCCGATTTGGGAGCTTACGCAGGCGGTTAAATTTCCTCTGTTATCAAAGCGCATCAAAACGCATTCCGCGACATTGCCGTCCGAATATTCAAGAAGATATTTTATTGTTCCGTCTCTTGAAACTTGTTTTGTTTTAATTTTAACATCCGTTATAAGCGCTTCATTTTTAAGCTTTTCCCTTAATTCTTTTTTGACATCCGTCATCTCATCAAAGCTTGAAGCGGATTTATTATATATCCAGTTTATAATCTGGTTAATTCTGAATTTTTTATCATCATATTTTGATAAAAAATCAATTAATTCTTCTTCGTTTAATTTTGTTAAAACAATTTTTTCTTCCATAGAAAAAGATTTTAACATAAAATATCCGTATGGAAAAAATAACAATAGCGGGCGCAGGGCTTGCAGGCTCAGAGTGCGCCATATATTTGGCAGACAGAGGAATAAAAGTTGATTTAATCGAAATGCGCCCGAATAAAACAACGGGCGCGCACACAACCTCTTATTGCGCGGAATTTGTCTGTTCCAATTCGCTCGGTGCAATTTCCTTAACATCCGCTTCGGGGCTTTTAAAGGAAGAAATAAAATTATTGGGTTCAACTTTAATAAAAGAAGCGTTTTTGCATTCCGTCCCTTCGGGAGCGTCGCTTTCAATCGACAGATTCGGCTTTTCAAAAAAAATAACGGAGATTATAAAAAACCACCCCAACATAAATTACATTGAAGATGAATTAAAAGAACTCCCCAAAGAAGGAATAACCGTTATTGCAACGGGCCCTTTAACAAGCGGGGAATTGTGCAGTGATATAATAAATAAAACGGGCGAAGAAAATTTTCATTTTTTTGATGCCGTTGCGCCCATTATAAAAAAAGATTCAATAGATTTTAATAAAGCATTTTTTGCTTCAAGGTGGGATAAAGGCGAGGCGGATTTTATAAACTGCCCTTTTACAAAGGAAGAATATGAAAATTTTTATAACATTTTAACAACCGCCGAAACCATTGAATTAAAAAATTTTGAGGCAAAATATTTTGAAGGGTGTATGCCTGTTGAAGTTATGGCAAAAAGAGGAATTGACACATTAAGATTCGGCCCGATGAAACCCGTCGGTTTATTTGATAAAAGAATACCTTGCGAATATAAAAAACAGCAGTTTTATGCGGTTGTTCAATTAAGGCAGGATGATAAAGAGGCAAATTTATATAATTTAGTGGGTTTTCAGACCAATTTAAAATGGGGAGAACAAAAAAGAATGATTCACTCCATCCCCGGGCTTCAAAATGCGGAAATTACCAGATACGGCGTTATGCACGCAAATACATTCATAAACAGCCCGAAAATATTAACCAAGTTTTTAAATTGCAAAAATAACCCGAATTTATTCTTTGCAGGGCAGATAACGGGTGTTGAAGGATACACAGAATCCATTGCAACGGGACTGTTTGCGGGGATAAATGCATACAGATACATAAAAAATCTTCCCCTGATTAAATCAAGCCCGAAAACAATGCTTGGCGCTTTGATTGATTATATTACATACGAAGGGCATAAAAATTTCCAGCCCGTAAATTCAAACTGGGGAATAGTTGAAGAAATGCAGATGGATAAAAAAATAAAAAAAGATAAAAATTTAAAAAATACTTTGCTTTCAAATCGCTCAATTGATTGTATTCAAGAATTGAAAAATATGCTATAACACCAATATAAAAATTTTTAGGAGTTTAGCATTATGAAAACACAAATCGTAAAACCCCAAAATACAAATTCCAAAGTAATTATTACGGGGTTTTTTGAAGATGAAAAAAGTTTGAGCAATGTTCAGGCGGAATTGAACAAAAAATTTTTAGGAGTTATTGAAAATAACATAATTAAAAATTTTGAAGGCAAATTTAATGAAACTTTAATTTTTCCGATTGAAAACGGCGTAAAGATTATAGCGCTCGGATTAGGAAAAAAAGAAGAATTAACCTTGAATAAATTAAGAGAAGCCGTTTCAAAAGCAATATCGGGCGCAAAAAAATATATAAAAGAAGGGATTTTATCGGTCGAATTTATCGAAAACGATAATATATGCAAAAAAGGTGCCGCCTATAATACCGTAATTGCGGCAGGAATAGCAGATTATAAATTTGATAAATATAAGACAAAAAAAGATGAAAAAATTGAAAACTTTGAAATTTTAACAAACGATGATGATGAAAAAATAATCGAAGGAATAAAAAAAGGCGATATTTTAAATAATGCAATGAATTTTACAAAAGATATGGTGTTTGAATCCGCAGAGATTATGACACCTTCTAAAGTTGCAGAAATTGCAAAAAATTTGGCGGATGAATATAAAATAGAAGCCGAAATTTTTGATAAAAACAAATTAAAAGAATTAAATTTTAACGCATTTTTGGCAGTAGGGCAGGGAAGCGCACAGGAGCCCAAATTTATAAGGCTTGCATATAAACCCGAAAATCCGAAGAAAAAAATCGTTTTAATAGGAAAAGGTATTACGTTTGATTCGGGCGGATTAGACATTAAACCCCCGAGCTCAATGCTTACCATGAAAACCGACATGACGGGCTGTGCCACGGTTTTAGGGGTAATGAAAGCAATTTGCGAAATAAAACCCGATGTTGAAGTTCATATAATGTCGGCACTTTGCGAAAATATGCCTTCAGGCTCAAGCTATAAAGTGGGTGATGTTATAACGTCAAAAAGCGGCAAAACAATTGAGGTTGATAACACGGACGCCGAAGGAAGACTTACTCTTGCGGATGTTCTTACTTATGCGGACGAATTTAACCCCGATGAAGTTATAGATATTGCAACACTCACGGGTGCCGTTATCGTGGCATTGGGGAATAATATAACGGGTATTATGGGAAATAATCAGGAGATGATTGATAATTTTAAAAATACTGCGGAAAAAATCGGCGAACCGGTTTGGCAGCTTCCCATATATGAAGATATGATGGACGGATTGAAATCAGACATTGCCGATATGAAAAACACCGGCCCCAGAGGCGCCGGCTCATCCGTTGCGGGAAGATTTCTCCAAAATTATACAAAATCCAAAAACTGGCTTCATATAGATATAGCAGGCAGCGCATACATAGATAAACCGTACAGGGAACTTCAAAAAGGCGCAACCGGCGTTATGGTAAGAACATTAACGGAATATATAATAAAATAATTAATATAAGTTAACAATTTTCGTAAAAGCGGGCAATTTTTGCCCGCTTTTACATTTTATTACTTTGTGAAGTTAAAATTTTAGTGTGAAAATGAGTGTTGATTCAATAAAAAGACCCGAAATATCAAACGATACATATACCGCAGCAGGCGCAGGCGCTCTTGCGGGCGGGCTCGGCACGTACGGCGTCATTAATGCAAGATTAAACCACATAGCAAAAGGGACAACAAAAGCGTTTGACGGCAGCATAAAAGATTGCGACACGTTTGTAAAAAAACATAACGAATTAATAACAAAAGCCGTTGAATCAAAAAAAGGTTTCTTCGGCAAAATAAATAAATTAATAGGAAAAAATATTCAATCTCAAGACGACCTTGCAAAAAAAGTAAGTGAGAGCACAAGCAAAACCGTTGACGGATACAGAGAAGCGGCAACAAAAAAACTCGGTAAAAAATTATCCGGCGAAGCCCTTCAGGAAGGCGTCGACAAATTAAGCAGAAAAAAATTAACCAAAGATATTTTAAAATCCTATAAAAACGTAACAAAAGCGGGAAGAATTTTAGCCGTTGCGGGCGCTGCATTAATAGGCACGGTCGGAGGCTGCATTATAAACAGATTAATTAAAAATCAAAATGCAGGTTCTATTGAAAATAAAACCCCGGAAATTTCAACAAATAAAAAACCCGAAGTATTGGCGGAAATAACGGAACCTTTGGGCAAAACAACCGCCGAATACAACAAGGAAAAGAAAGAAAAAAAGTAATTTAATTTTCGCTTTTAACCATACTAACATCCAGCCTGTTAAAAGGAATTGAGATATTCAATTCGTCAAATTTTTGTTTAACCATAATTCTAAAATATCTGTGAACCGCCCATTGCTGCATTGCAACGGTTTTAAATCTGACTCTTACAAGCATTGAAGAATCATTAAATGCATCAATTGCGACAATTTCAGGTTCCGACAAAATAAAGTGCCCCAAATCGGGGTTATTTTGAATTTGTTTGCACAAATCTTTAAGAACACCGATAATTTTTTCTATATCATCATCGTATGAAACGGGGATATCCACTATTGGGTGGGAAAAATCTCTCGTATGATTTATAACTTTTTCGACAAGCCCGTTTCTTACATAATGGACATCGCCGTTATATGCCCTTACTTTAATCATTGCAAGATTAATTTTTTCAACCGTTCCCGTTGAATTATCAACGGTAACATAATCACCTACTCTTAATTGTCCGCTTAAAAGAATAATGAGCCCCGAGATTATATCTTCAACAAATCTTTTGGCGCCAAAACCTATTGCAACGCCCAATACACCTGCCGTTGCAAGAATCGGCTTCATATCAACGCCAAGGTCGCCCAGAATGTTTGTTGCAAAAAAGAGAAACAAAATAACATTCGCAATCGAATAGCATAAAAACTGAATTGTGCTGTATTGGCGCTTAATTTCGGAATCTCTGATTTTTGAAACAATTTTGTTAAAGAAAATATCAATCAATTTTTTTGCAACAAAAAGCGCCGCAAAATAAAAAATTACTTCAAGACAAATTTTAATAATCAGCCCTAAATCTATTTTTTCAATCAACTGTTCCAAATCATTGAGATCCGTAATATTAAGCATAATTTAATCCTTTTTATAAAATTTTAAACAAATTATACCACCAAAAAACAGTACCTTAGATAGACAAAAAATCAATCTCGGGATTAATAAAAAAAACAATAAAAATTAATACACTAAAAAAGAGGATGCGAAGGATGAAATTATGCAAACCGTACAAAAAACAAAGATAAATGAAACATTAAAAAAGGGTGATGAATATATGCAAAAGCATATGCCTAAAGAAGCCCTTAATGAATATCTGAAAACTTTATTCAGTGAAAAAAGAAACCCCAAAAGCTATCTTGGCGTTTCAAGAGCGTATAAAGAATTAAAAGAGTATGACAAGGCAATAAAACATCTTGAAAAAGCAAAAAATATCGCATCTTTTGATTATGAAATATATTATGAGCTCGGGTTAAATCATCTTTTAAATACGGATTTTGAAAAAGCCACCAAAAATTTCAGAAAAACCATTAAATTGAACCCCGATTTTCTAAACGCACAGGTTCAATTGGCAATATCCCATGAATTAATGGATGAACCCGAGATGGCATATAAAATTTATGAAAAAATTATTGAGGAAAAACCCGATTTCATCATTGCTCACAATCATAAAGCGGGGCTTTTAATGAGTATGGGCGATTTTGAAGAAGCGGCAAGAATCTTTTTTGATATTTTAAGAATAGACGATGAATATTTTAGGGCATATTTGGGGCTCGGGATTTGTTTTGATAAAATGGAAAAATATTCATACGCCGTCAGATTTTATAAAAAATATATAGAAAAAAACCCCGAAGGCGAAGCGGTAAAATCCATTGCATCAAGAATAATAGATATCTGCTCCGTTACAAAGGACAGAACAAACTGCAATTTAAGAATAGCAAAATAATTTATGCAAACTTTTGAAACGCTTGATATTCCGGTTTTTTAAGCGTGCTTAAAATCGGAGTTTTCATTGCATCGGCAGGTTTTGCCGCACGTTCGACATTGGTGCCAGGTTTATTTATGTGTTTGCTTTTTGTGAATTGTTCGTTAAATTTAGGAAGCCCAAACCCGAGGAAACCTGCAACCAATCCGAGAGAAACCGTTTCAAACCAGGCGGAGATATTTCTTGCATATTTTGTAAGCGGGTTTTTATCGCTGTTTAAAATGCCTTTGGTATCTTCAAGCGCTTCAATGCCTTCTTTTGCCGGCGAAAAGCCGACAAGCTGTGCGAGTCCCTCTGAAGCTTTCTTATTATCGGGGGTTATATCTTTAACGATTTGAATCATTTCTTCATTTGTTTTATCGGAAAAATCGTCCCCGAATATTTTTTTGGCTGCGTCTAAAAGCGGCGTTTCTTTCTTGGCGCCTTTATTAAAAGGATTTATTTTCGAGAAAAAGCCTTTGTTTTCTTCAATTGAAAACATCTTGGATAAATTACCGCCTTCGTTATCAACCATTGCCATCATATTGACAAGCTGGTCTTTATTTTTGATATTTGAATATCTTGCAAGAATTTCTTCCTTGCCTAACGCTTCAATGCCGTCATTTGCTTTGAAATACCCCTGAGCACGTTTTAATTTGCCTGCTTCTTTTCCTATCATATCTTTTATCATGACAAGCCCGCTTCTTTTCTGAGCGGATGAGCACATGCCGGCTTTTAAGCCCTTCATTGCAAAAAGTATGGTTAAAATCGTAATAACGTCTCTTGTGGCAATTTCTCTGAATTCATCGGGTTCTCTTGCCTGAAGAAGCCTCGGAATTAAAACAAACGTTGAAATCAGCATATAGTATGCGCCGCGGCCGGGGTTATAGCTTTCGCCTTCAACAAATTTATTAACACGTCTGAGTGCATTAGCAGCATTAAGGTCTTCGGATTTTTTGGAAATTATTTTTCCGCCGAGCGTTTTAACCGCATCAGATACGTTTGAGGTAATTTTATTTATCTGCACGTACTACCTCGCCTTCTTTGTTTCTGAATGCGTCAGTTTCGGGGTTTGTTTTATGGAGCGTATAGAGTTTGGGTATATTCATCATAAATAAGCCCGTTAAGATAACCATAAGGACATTTGTCAAAAATTTGGAACCCACACGGCATTTTTTAAAGTTTTCCATAAAGCCGCCCGGTTCAAGGTTGGCTATTGAAACAGAACCGCTTTTCGGAACTTTTTTAATCATTGTTTTTTGAACATCGTTTCCGAAATTTGAAAAATCTTTAACAAGGGAAACCATTGAATTTTTGCCTTTGAGCGTTCCGTTAAGATCCGTTGTTACAAGGGACCCGAAATCGTCCGATACGGTTTTTTTGGCGTCTGTATAAAATCCGATTATTTCGTCAAATATCTGGTCTTTTGCTTTTATAACCGTGCCTTTTACACGACCCGAACCGTCCGTTGTTTTTTCCGTTATATTTTTATCAAAAAATTGTTTTAATACGCCTCTTTTCGGGGCATTGTCATAATCAATAAGCATACCGGCAAGTTTTTTTGCATTATCTGAAGGTTCCATGCCGTCTGTTAATTTTTCGTTCAGCGAAAGCGCAAACATCCTTTCATAAAATCTTTGTTTTACGCCTTTTGCCATATTAACGGGCTTTGATTTATCAAAATTTAACCCGGGATTATTTGAAGGGGTATTTTCAAGAACAATTTTCATCTGATCCGCAAAGGATTCAATGTTATCAAGAGGAACATCATTGGCGGAACCCGCATATTTCTTTGATAAAGCAAGCACAAACATCGGGATAATACACATGCTGGGACCCGTTAAAAATTCTCTTATCGCAACTTCCGCAGCTGCTTTATAGTTATTTTCGCCCGTTATATCCTTATTTCTCTGTAATGCCTGCCAGGTTCTGGGGAAATTTGTTCCCGTCATATCCTGAATCGTGAATGAAGCCGCAAAGCCGCCCCTTGCAACCGCATCCCAAAAATTAATCATCATATCACCCTTAAAAGACGGGTTATTTTGAGATTTATTTTGTGAAACTCCGCTTCTTGCCTTTTGGAAAGAATTGTTGTAACAGTTATAGTTTTGTATATTGTTAACCTTCATAAACCTTCTTTGGCAATTGATACAGTATCAGACAACTCATAAAAGAGCGGTGAAAAATTTAAATTGCTATTTATTTTGCACATTATTTACAAAAGTTTGTAATTGATACACTTTTAATCTATTGAAGATATTTTGTTATTTGAATCAACATGAACAACTTTCGGTTTAAACGTTTTTTGTTCTTGTTCATCTAAAAGCGCATAAGCAACAATAATAACGGTATCGCCTTTTTGCACTTTTCTTGCGGCAGCGCCGTTTAAACAAATCTGCCCCGAGTTTTCTTTTCCTTCAATAACGTATGTGTGAAATCTTTCGCCGTTATTTACGTTTAAAATATCGACTTTCTGGTTTACTTTAATTCCTGACGCTTCAAGCAATGTTTTATCTATAGTGATTGAACCGACATAATTAAGGTTTGCATCGGTTACCGTTGCCCTGTGGATTTTTGCGAATAAAAATTCCTGTAACATAACGATTTGGATTTTATACCAAATAAAAAAACAACTCAATAGAAATTATTAAGAAATATTAAGAAAATGATAAAAAATTTGTTATTAAATTTACAATGCGTGGAATATAAAAAGTGTAGTTAAGATAATTAATCAAAAAGATTATATAAAAAGTTTCTCTCTCTAATTCCTCTCTCTAATATGTGGTAAATTTGACCGGTTACACCGGTTTTTTTTTGCGAAAAATTTAAAAATTTAAAAAAAGAACTTATCCCGAAATAAATTCAAGATATCTCTCAAAAACTCTGTATCCGCCGTTTAATTCCGATAATTTGGCGGAAGATGTATTTGCAAGAAGATATTTAAGTTCTCTTACCCTGATTTCAAAAATCTCGTCCGCAAATTTTTTCGTATAATAATCGTCCGAATTGGACCAGTCCACAATAAGCATTAATTCTTCATACATTGTTTCGGATGAAGTATATTCAAGCGGTGAAAAATTAATCTCTTTAAGTTTATTGTATTCAACGTTTGTAACTTTCGGCTGGACAACGGTATAAGAGAATATTTTTCTTATCGTAATATAGTTATTTGCAAGGGATTTTTGAAAAAGAGAAACTTTAGACCTTAAAAACAGCCCCGACAAACTGATTTCATCAAGATAACTGCATTTATACTCTCTATTTGAAGCTTCTTTTAGCTCAAAACCCTGCAATTTTATATCCTTAAAACAATAATTTCCATGCCTGACAGCATATTACCATGGTAGATAAATTCCGAAAAAAAATAAAGTATCTTTACAAAAATTTTACAGGGAATTTTGTTAAATGTATAATTAATCAGACATTTTATGGAGAATGCTATGGAAAGAACATTTACGGCCCTGAAACCGGATGCGGTCAAAAGAGGTTTAATGGGCAAAATTATTGAAAGATTTGAGCAAAAAGGCTACAAAATAGTTGCCATGAAGATGATGAACGTTTCAAAAGAGCTTGCGGCAAAACATTATGAAGAACATTTGGGAAAACCCTTTTATAATGATTTAATCAACTATATTACATCGGGCCCCGTTGTTGCAATGGTTGTAGAAGGCGAAAACGTAATTTTGGGCACAAGACACATCGTAGGAAAAACAAACCCCGATGAAGCCGATGTCGGTTCAATAAGAGCTGATTTTTGCATGACAAAAGAATATAATTCAATCCATGCTTCAGATTCAATTGAAAGCGCAAAAAGAGAAATCTCTTTATGGTTTAGGGATGATGAAATCTGCGATAACTATAAAACATCTTTAGAACTTTTAATGGGAGTATAGATGCCTTTATATGACGGTTATTTTGACTTTAAAGTCATAAAAAAGGATGAAAAAACAAATGCAAGAGCGGGAGAGTTTTTAACGCCCCACGGTGTTATAAAAACTCCCGTTTTTATGCCTGTCGGAACAAATTCCGCCGTTAAAATGCTCACCGGTCAAAATTTAATCGATGCGGGCGCACAGATAATTTTAAACAATTCATATCATATGTATTTAAGAGCGGGCTGCGAATTGATTAAAAAAGCGGGCGGGCTTCATAAATGGCAAAACTGGCATAAACCCATATTAACCGATTCCGGAGGTTTTCAGGTTTTTTCGTTATCCAACTTAAGAAAAATAACCGAAGACGGCGTCAAATTTCAAGACCCCAAAAACGGTTCATATCACTTTATAACGCCCGAAAAATCCATGCAAATCCAAAACGATTTGGGGGCGGATATTATAATGGCATTTGATGAATGCGCACCGTATCCTTGCGACAAAACCCATGCAAAAGCGGCGCTCGATAAGACGACAAGATGGCTCAAAAGATGTTTTGACGCTCATAAAAATCCGAAACAGGCGTTATTTCCGATTGTGCAGGGTGCTTTTTTTGAAGATTTAAGACTTGAAGCGGTAGAAGAAGTTTCAAAATTCGATGCCGCAGGATATGCCATAGGAGGCGTGAGCGTCGGGGAGCCTGTTGAAATTAAAAATAAAATCACGGAATTAACCGCACCTCTGTTACCTTTTAATAAGCCCAGATATTTAATGGGAGTCGGGACTCCGATTGATTTATTATACGGAATTAAAAACGGCGTTGATATGTTTGACTGCGTTCTTCCCACGAGAAATGCAAGACATGGCGCATTTTTTACCTATGAAGGCAATAAAATTATAAAAAACAAAGAATTTGAAGAAGATTTTGCGCCGCTTGATTCAAAATGCAGCTGCTATACTTGCAAAAATCATACAAGAGCTTACATAAGACATCTTTTTAAAGTGCAGGAATCAACCGCGGCAATTCTTTTAAGTATTCATAACGTTCATTTTCTCATTAATTTTGCGAACGAAATCAGAGAATCGATTATTGAAGGAACTTTTGAAGAGTTTTTTAATAAACACGTAAAATTACAAAACAAAGAAAAAAATTAAAATATTGGCGTTTTTTTAAAAAATGGAATAGAATATTAAAATGCCTGAGATTTCAATCATAGTTCCCGTTTATAATACGGAAAAATATTTGAGTTTTTGTCTGGATTCGTTGATTTTGCAAACTTTCAAAGATTTTGAAGTAATTTGCGTTAATGACGGTTCAACGGATAACAGCGAAAAAATTTTAGAAAACTATTCAAAGTTTGACGATAGAATAAAATATATTAATATTGACAGCAAAAGTGCGGGCGGCGCAAGAAATGAAGGAGTAAGACAGGCAAAAGGAAAATATATTTCTTTTGTTGATTCGGATGATTTTATTTCACCTTTAGCTCTTGAAAATTTACACGGCAATATATTAAAAGCGGATTGCGATTTTATATTTTGCAATGTTTTATGCATGTTTGAAGATACGGGAAAACATAAAATATGGAATCTCGGCACGCAAAACGGCAATTTTCAAAATGCGCTGAACATCAAAGGCGGAAAGGCTGCCGTAAAGGATATTTATGCCTGTATTACAAGCATTGTATGCGCAAGATTATACAAATATGATTTTATAAAAGACATACATTTTGAAGAAGGTACGATTTTTGAAGATATTCCTTATTCTGCGGAATGTTTTTTGAAGGCGCAAAAAATCGCATTCGATAAAAATCCTTATTATGTCTATAGAATAGGCAGAAATAATTCCGTTATGAATCAAAGAAATGAAAAATATAAAGATATTTTCAAAATGAGAGAAAAACAGGAAGAATTATTCAAAAAATACAATAAATACGAAGAATTTAAAGAAGTTCTTCTGACAATTAAAATGGAAGAATTTTTAACCCGTGCAATAAGCGCAAAAACAGAAATTTCTCTTGAGATGTTTGAAATTATAAAAGAAAAATTCAGAGATTTTGATTATTCCGTGTTTAATTTAGAGAAAATTGAAAAAATAAAAAATTTATATGACAAGATAATAAAAATGAGCGACAAAGAATTTTTAATCTACGCCGATAAAGTAAAGAAGGCGGGGCAAAATGGTTAAAATATCCGTTATAATTCCTGTTTATAACAGCGAAAAATATCTTGAAAGATGCCTTAAATCGGTTATTTATCAAACTTATGAAAATCTTGAGATAATTTGCGTTAATGACGGTTCAGAGGATAATTCGCTTAATATTTTAGAAGATTTTAAGAAAAAAGATGAAAGAGTAAAAATTTTTTCAAAAGAAAATACGGGGTTATCGGACGCCAGAAACCACGGAATCGATAAAGCAACGGGTGAATACATTTCTTTTGTTGATTCGGATGATTTTATTTCTTTAACTTTGTATGATGACTTTGTTAAAATTTTAAATCATACGGGGCAAAACGTTGACATATATAATTTTAACGCTTATGCCATCAGGCAGGATAAAAAAAGTCTTTTTGACGATTTGTTTTTTGATATAAAAGATTGGAAAAATCATACTTCTTTATACGCAATTCATACGATTAAAGACAGCAGACGCCCCTTTAGCGGAAATTTCGGAGCGTATAATAAAATTTATAAAACCGATTTTCTAAAAAACAATAATATATGGTTTGAATCAAGAGTTATTTTTGAAGACCAGCCGTTTTACATAAAAACTTTTTTAAGGGCAAATTCAATTGTCGTAAACGAAAAACCTTATTATATGTATTTTAAAAGAACCGAAAACAACATTATGAATACATTGTCAAATAAGACGTTTGACATTTTTAAAGTCGTTAATATTGTGGACGGCGAAGTTAAAAATTCAAAATTTTACGAATATTTAAAATATGCTCTTTTGCAGCATAAATACACAACTTTAAGCTATATGTTTTTTGAGACCGTTGATGATAAAAAAGAAGAATTTTACGATGAAATGAAAAAAATTCTTCTTGATACAAAAAATGAAAATTTTGATATTGAAATTGCTTCAAAATTAAGAGGATACCCGATATATCAAGATATTCTCGCTCTTGATAAAGACGGTTTTTTTGAAAAATATAAAAATAAAATTATCAAAGAAAGATAGTAAAAAAGAAAATTTTTAAGTTTTGTAAAGACTGTTAAAAATCAGTTTTAAAGTATATTTGACTTTGGAGTATGTTTGATGTCAAATATAATATGCTGATTACTGAATAAAAAAGGAAATAATAATGCCCACAATTAACCAATTAGTTAAGAAAGAAAGAAAAAGAATTTTAGATAAAACAAAATCACCGGCTCTTACAAACTGCCCTCAAAGAAGAGGTGTTTGCACAAGAGTTTATACAACGACGCCTAAAAAACCGAACTCTGCATTGAGAAAAGTTGCAAGGGTAAGATTGACAAACGGTTTTGAAGTAACGTCATATATCCCGGGCATCGGTCATAACTTACAGGAACACTCCGTTGTTATGATTAGAGGCGGCAGGGTTAAAGACCTCCCCGGCGTTCGTTATCACATCATAAGAGGTACATTGGACACCGCAGGCGTTCAAAACAGAACACAATCAAGATCAAAATACGGCGCTAAAAAAGCAAAACAGGGCGGCGCCAAAAAATAATTAAAGAGTTGCAATAATTCGTGCTGAACCATTACAACTTAGATTAAAGAAAGGCTAATTAAAAACATGTCAAGACGTTCAAAACCGGCAAAAAGAATTCCGGCACCGGATCCGATATATAACAGCGTTGATATTGCTAAATTTATCAACCGTCTTATGAAAAGAGGCAAAAAATCCATTGCTCAAAGAATTTTCTATTCTTCAATGGATAAAATTCAGGAAAAAACAAAAGAAAATCCCATTGATGTTTTCAAAAAAGCATTAACAAACGCAACCCCTCTTATTGAAGTAAAAGCTCGCCGTATCGGCGGTTCAACATATCAAGTGCCCGTTGAAGTTAAGCCCGACAGAGGTCAGGCTCTGGGTTCATGCTGGCTGATTGAATCCGCAAGAAAAAGAAGCGGTAAATCCATGATTGAAAAATTAACCAACGAAATTATGGACGCTTCAAACGGAATCGGCGCTTCATGCAAAAAACGTGAAGATACGCACAAAATGGCTGAAGCAAATAAAGCTTTTGCACACTACAGATACTAATCCAAATAAATTTATAAAAGACCTCTTAGATTTAAGAGGTCTTTTTTTGTGGTAAAATTTCTAATATTATGGAAGAATTTGATTTAATTATTATAGGTTTGGGACCGGGCGGTATAAGAGCGGCAAATAATGCAAGAGAAAATAATTTAAGCGTGCTTGCGTTTGAAAAAGATAATACGGGCGGATGCTGTCTAAACAGAGGCTGTGTTCCTACAAAGGCAATTTTACATTCGGCTGAAATTTATGATGAAATTTCAAATTCAAAAAAATCAGGGATTGATATTGAAGGCGAAATTAAAATCAATTTTCAAAATATAATAAAAAGAAAAAACGATATAGTCCAAAAAATAACAAAAGCGGCAGAAAACGAACTCGTCAAAAAAGGCGTTAAAATTATAAAAGAAGAAGCATTTCCCGATTTTAAAAATTTAACCGTAAACGGATACAAGGGAAAAAATATAATCGTTGCAACGGGAAGTATGCCGTATGAACTTTCAAACTTAAAATTTAATAAAAAAGATATTTTAAGTTCGGATGATATTTTAAATCTTGAAAATCTTCCAAAATCAATTGCAATAATAGGTTCGGGCGCAATCGGAATTGAGTGGGCAAGAATTTTTTCTTCATTTAATGTTCAGACAACCTTAATTGAAAAAGAAAACAACATTATCCCCAATTCGGACATCGACGTACAAAAAAGAATTTTAAGAATTTTAAAAATGAAAAAAGTTAAAGTTATAACAGGGTGCGCCGCAAAAACTTTTGAAAATAAAATTTTGACTTTAGATAACGGGGAAAAAATTGAAGCGGATATCGTTCTTGTTGCAGCGGGAAGAAAAAGAAGCGCATTTGAAGGGCTTATAATTAACCCCGATTTAACGACAAATTATAAAAATGTATATGCAATAGGCGATATTATTGCAAAAAAAATGCTTGCGCACACTGCAAATATGCATGCTGATTGTATTATAGATAAAATAACAAATAAAAAACGTTCAATAACCCCTGACAGTTTGATTCCATCAGTCATATACGGAATCCCCGAAGCCGCGTCCGTCGGAATAACCGAACGGGAAGCAGATGAAAATTACAGAATATACAATCTGCAATTGTCTTATCTTGCAAAATCATGGTGCGACAATAAAATTGACGGGTTTATAAAAATAATCACAAAAGACAATTTAATAAAAGGCGCTCATATCGTATCGCCCGAAGCTTCAAGCTTAATATCGGGCATTCAGGCATTTATCAATACAAATTATTCCGTCGATAAAATAAAAGAAATCGTTTTTGCGCACCCCACATATTCCGAAGGCATATATGAGGCAATAATAAATGGATAAAACGTATTTGAGGCTGCCTGAATATTTAAAGCGCCCGATTGCAAAGCTTGATGATATCGAAAATAAAAACGTAAGGAATATTTTATCAAAATATCACCTGAACACGGTCTGTGAAAATGCCAGATGCCCGAATAAAACCCAATGCTGGGGCGAGTGCACCGCAACATTTTTAATTATGGGAAAAGTTTGTACAAGAAATTGCAGATTTTGCAACATTACATCCGATAACCCGA
>DVJH01000097.1 GCA_018710795.1 Candidatus Galligastranaerophilus gallistercoris
AATCGGAGCAATAATTTGCCTTGCAGGTAAAAAAATATCGGATTTGGTTTCTTATATGAAAGAAAACAATGCAAGCCCCGAAGATTTATTTGAAACGGCAAAAGAAAAAATTAAAGATAAGTTTACAAAAGATAAAGAAGAAAGTTGACAAAAAACTTTATTTATAGGATATTAAATTTCGCACTTTATATCACCTGTTGTACTGTGTAAAGCAAGACAAAAAAGGAAAGAGAGTAAAAAATGACGATTAATTTAAAAAACAAACAGGAAATTATTTCCAAATTCGGAAAAAACGAAAAAGATTCAGGTTCCATTGAAGTTCAGGTTGCAATGCTTTCTCAAAAAATCAATGAATTAACCGAACATCTTAAAAACAACGCAAAAGATTTTCAGGCAAAAAGAGGTCTTTTGATGATGGTCGGAAAAAGAAAAAGAATGCTTGTATACTTAAAAAACAATGACCTCGAACAATACAGAAAACTTGTTAAAAGCTTGAAACTCAGAGGATAAGAGAGAACAATATGAATTTAAAAGCGGATTTGAATTAAATCCGCTTTTTATTATCTTATATTTTATACGCTTTTTTATAATATAGCCAAAAACCAAGTATGCTTATAGATATAACGGGAAGCCACGCCGCAAAAAACGGAAGAATTTTCCCCGCTTCGCCCAAATTTATTGAAAAGGCTCTTACCACATAATAAATAAAAATAATCATAATGCTGAATAAAAATCCCCTGTTATATCTTACTCTGGGAGGAGTAATGGCAAGAGGTATGCCGACTATTGCAAGCGCAAACGTGGTAATGGGAAGCGCAAGTTTATCATACAACTGGATTTTATATTGAAGCAGGGTTTTATCGTCAATATCAGGGTTCTTTTCAAGCTTTGATATATATCTCATAAGCCTGAAAAAATTGAACTGGCTTGCTTCTTCTTTTACAAAATCGCTCATGTTTTCAATACCGAAATTGACGATTGAATTTTCAAACAATGTCGTATTAAAAACTTTACCCGTAGTGGATAATGTATAAATGACTCCGCCGTCAAAAACCCATCCTTCATCTGATGTTTTACCCAATTTCGCCTGAATAAGCTGTATGGTATCATCTTTTGATAAATCCAAAACGGTTATGTTATTTAAGATTTTATCCTCGCAGCTTTGAGCATAAAATAATCTCTTTAATTTTCCGTCCGAGCCTCTTTCATTTAATGTAAAATTTTTTCTTCCTTCGGGGACATGTTTTTGCTGAAGAGAATAAATTGCAAGATGCCTTGACTGGGTGCTCATGGCGGGCACAACAAATTCGTTAATCATAAAACTTACTATTGTCATAACAATTGCAAAGGCAAAAACAGGCTTTGCAATTCTTGCAATTCCTATGCCGCAGGCTCTTAAAACGGTAATTTCGGAATTTAAACTTAATTTGTTTATTGTCATAACCGTTGCAAACAAAGTTGAAATCGGAATTGTCATGACAAAAACCTGCGGCAAATTTAAAATTATCATCATCGCCGCTATATTAAAAGGAATACCGTATAAGGTAATTTGTTTGATTAATTGCGTAAAAGTTTCCGAGGCAAAGATAATTGATGTAAAAATTATAACCCCCAGAATAAAAACTTCGCCGATTTGTTTAATTATATATTCATCCAGCAAGGATACATTCAGCCATCCTTTTTGTTTGAATAATCTTTTATATGCTCTGAATTTTGCGTGTATCAAAATATGTTCTTCCCGTTTTCATCATACATTTTAGAGCGTTTTTGCGCAATATCGTAAACAAGCTTTTTAAATTCATCTTCGGGAAGATTTTTTATCTCTTCCATTGAATTTATAAGTTTTATAAAGGCTTCTTCAATATTTTGCCTGTTAAAATTAAGCATATCATACGCTAAATCGGGATTGGACAAAGCAAGCCTTGTCATATCCCTGAAACCGCTTGAAGCAATTTTTCTGGCATCATCTTCAACCGAATTAAACAATGCAAATGATAATAATGTCGGAAGATGAGAAATTTGCGCCGTGTATCTGTCATGAGTAACGGAATCCATCACTACGGGATTTGCGCCCGTATCATTTATTATGCCGATGATGACAGGATCAAACCTGTTGATTATCCATTTTGCCCCTTTAAATAAATCCGCCTTTGATGCGCTAAAACCCGAAAATTCGGTACCTGCCATGGGGTGGGTTTGAATAAAATTAAATTTATATTCGCTGTGCAAAAAACCTTTTATCGAAGAAACATCGGCTACGATTGTCTGCGGACCCGCAACGCTTTCAAGTTCAAGAAGTTTATCGTTTGTATCTTTCATTTTTGAACAAACAAAAATAACATCTGCATCACTTAGCGCGTTAATATTGTCTGTCGCATAATCGCAGAAATTTTCCGCTTCTTTATATGAAGATTTTGAAACCGCAATCAGATAATATTTGTCGGTAAAATAAAGAGCCTTTAAAATTGAACCGCCTATCAGCCCCAACCCGAAAATTCCGATTTTTAGTTTTTTATTTTCCATGGTTTATATTATAATTTAAACAAACATTTTTAAGGAATAAATTTATGGAAATTAAAAAAGGCAAAGCATTCAAATTCGGCGACGGCATTTCAACCGACCACATTGCCCCCGGGCGCTTGTTTCATTTAAGAAGCAATCTTGAAGAATTTTCAAAACATGTTCTGGAAGATGCTGACCCTGATTTTGCAAAAAATATGAAAAAGGGCGACTTTGTCGTTGCGGGAAATAACTTCGGATTGGGTTCTTCAAGAGAACATGCCCCGCAGATTATAAAAATTGCAGGCGTCGGCGCGGTTATTGCAAAAAGTTTTGCAAGAATATTTTACAGAAACGCAATTAACATTGGCTTATTGTTAATAGAATGCGACACCGATAAAATCGATGCGGGCGATGAGCTTGAACTTGACGTTCAAAAAGGCATTTTAAAAGATTTAACAAAAAATATTGAAATTGAAATTATGCCGCTGCCCGATGTTATGATTAAATTATTAAACGACGGCGGATTAATCGAACATATAAAGAAAAACGGCGATTTTAGTTTGGTTTAAAGGAAAAATATATGCACAACATTACTCTTATAAAAGGCGACGGGATAGGCCCGGAGATTTCGGATGCGGTTGTTGAAATTTTAGATAAAGCAGGCGCGAAAATTAATTGGGATATACAAACCGCAGGCGCAGACGTTGCCGAAATTGAAGGCGACCCGCTGCCCAAAAGAGTAATCGAGAGTATTAAAAAGAATAAAACCGCACTTAAAGCACCCGTAACAACGCCAATCGGAAAAGGTTTCCGCTCCGTTAACGTAAGGCTCAGAAAAGAGCTTGATTTATATGCAAACATAAGGCCCTGCAAAAACATTGAAGGAATTAAAACACCTTTTGATAATGTTGATTTGGTTGTCGTAAGGGAAAATACGGAAGATTTATATGCGGGCATTGAAGAAAAAATTGACGAAAATACAATGCATGCAATCAAAGTTATTACAAGAAAATCTTCAACAAGAATTGTCGAATATGCCTTCAATTATGCAAAAAAAATGGGAAGAAAAACCGTCTGGGCGGTTACAAAAGCAAACATTTGCAAATTAACCGACGGATTATTTTTAGATTGCGCAAGAGAAGTTGCAAAAAATTACCCCGAAATTGAATATAAAGAAATTTTGGTTGACGCGCTTTGCATGCAATTGGTTCAAAACCCGTCCAAATTTGATGTCCTTGTTATGCCGAATTTATACGGTGATATAGTATCCGATTTAACGGCAGGCTTAATCGGGGGCTTGGGCGTTGCACAGGGGGCAAACATGGGCGTTGATTGCGCCGTTTTTGAACCGGTTCACGGGTCTGCGCCCGATATTAAGGGGCAAAATCTTGCAAACCCGACAGCGCTTCTGTTGTGCGCAATTGAAATGCTGAAATATTTAAATGAATGTGAAATTGCAAAAAAAGTTGAAAATGCCGTTTATAAAACAATAAAAGAAGGAAAAGTTTTAACGAAAGATTTGGGCGGCAATTCAACCACAACAGAATTTACAAAAGAAATTATAAGAAATTTGTAATTTTATTTAAAATCTTCTCTGCCCGTTTTTATAAACCGCTGCAAAAATAAATTCCGTCGGTGATTTTTAAATTTCTGTTTTTGAAATATTTATTGCATTTTTTCGTAAAAAAATCATATATAAACATGCTTTATTTAATTCAAAAATAAATTATGTTTTATTAAAAAGGAGCATGGGATGAAAAATTTTATCATTTTTATTCTTTTAATAGGTTGTTTGGCGGGCGGAGTTTTTTATATCAATAAAAATAATAAAACATCGGCGGATGTCCAAAATAAAGTTTCTGATACAAAAATTGCATCGGAATTGAATTCTCTTGCAATGAAAGTTTTATATGAAGCCGAAAACCGTAATTCAAATGCCATGAATCAATATATAAATCAAATGCTTCAAATGGGCGTAACCGC
>DVJH01000098.1 GCA_018710795.1 Candidatus Galligastranaerophilus gallistercoris
GAATCAACATTAATAAAAAAAGAAGAAAAGAAATATTTCTCACCCTCAAGCTGGAGAAAAACATTCGGATATCATTACTATCAAAAATACAAAGACTTATCATATCTTCAATACCTTTTCTCCCAGCAGACAATAAACGAAACAATAAGGTATATACAAATACCTCAGATAAATATGTGCCGTAAAGTTCAGGGGTTAAATCTGTAATGATTAAAATATCGATAATAATCCCCGTATATAATACGGAAAAATATCTTAAAAAGTGTCTTGATTCCATAATCAATCAAACGCTTAAATCTCTTGAGATAATCTGCATTGATGATTGTTCAACGGATAACTGCTTACATATTTTAAAAGAATATCAATTGAAAGATAACAGAATAAAAATAATCGAACAAAAAGAAAATAAAGGGCAGGGCGTTGCAAGAAATTTAGGGCTTAATATTGCGGAAGGTGAATATATCGGCTTTATCGACAGCGACGATTGGGTAGATTTAAATTTTTTTGAAAAACTTTATTTTGCCGCAAAAAAATATAACTCCGATGTTGCGCTTGCCGCAAATGTCAGAATAGGAAACGGCAGAACAAAAAAGCGGCTTGATTTTAAAAATGAAGAAATTTATACAAACATTGAAGATAAATTCAATGCTTCAAAGCTTCTTAAAAATCCTTGTCCGACAAATAAAATTTATCGCAGAGAATTTCTTATAAAAAATAATATTATATGGCCCGCCGGATGTTATTGCGAAGATAAGCTGTTTGTTACAAAAGCTGTATATTATGCAAATTCTCTTGTGTGTGTTCCCGATATTTATTATTACTATTACAGAAATCCGAATTCTACGGTTAATACCAGAACAAAGAAACATTCAATTAAATTAAAACACGATAAAAATCTTGCAAAATGCGCAGTTATAAGCTTTTTAAAAGAAAAAAAACTTAAATTTGCGGATAAAAAATATTGGGCGGATAAGAAGGAGTTTAAATTTTTCGGGGTTACCCTTTTTAAAATAAAAAGAAGCGTATACAGTGAAATACTCTTTTTATTCGGCGTTATCCCTTTGTTTAAGGTAAGGGGGCAGATATGATGAATAATATTAATGTCTGCCTTATTTGCGATGAAAACTATTTTAAATTTGCGTCGGTTACCGTTGCTTCAATATTGAAAAATGCAAAAGATGATGAAAATTTGTTTTTCCATATTGTAAATGACGGAATCAGCGAAAATTCAAAGCTTAAATTGAGCGCTTTAAATAAAATAAAAAAATTTAAAGTACGTTTTATTGAAGTTAATAAGAAAGACTTTGAAATATTTAAACAAATTAAAACTTTTAAACATGTGTCGGATGCTACCTGGTACAGATTAAAACTGCCTTCAATACTTAATGATATCGATAAGGTGATATATCTTGACTGTGATGTTATTGTGAATGTCCCATTGAGCGTTTTATTTAATATTGACCTGAAAGATTATTATCTTGCGGGAGTTTCCGATATTGACGCACCTTACAGCGGGTATGTTAATGCGGGAGTTTTGGTTTTTAATCTCGATTTAATGAGAAAAAACAATATCGAAGATAAGTTTTTGAATTTTGCGTTGAACAAAAAAGATAAAATTACTCTGGCGGATCAGGAAATTATAAATGAAACCTTAAAAAATAAGATAAAACTTATTTTTGATAAAAGCCTGAATGTTCAATCTGGCATATTTTATAAACGTTCTTATTTTACAAGGCACCCTAAAATTATACACTACATAGGAAAATACAAGCCCTGGAGCAGAGTTTCGCTTTGCTATTATAAGAAAAATTATTTTGAATATCTCGGGCTGACCCCTTGGAAAAAGGGAAAATTTGAACTTTTTATCCAAAAATATATTATTGAATTTTTATCTTATTTAAAATTTATCGTTAAAAAACCTTCCTTCTTTTTAAATCCGAAGTTTTATGCCGCAATATACAAAACATATTTCAGACAGGATTGCACGTATTTTAGTGCGGATGATTTTGAAGTTTTGATTTTGACAAAAAACAGAAAAAAGTTTTTATCGGAAGCCATAAAAAGCGTTTTATATCAGACCGTTAAAGGTTTTAAAATTACCGTAGTCGATAACGGCAGCGATTATGACGTTAACGAAGTCATAAATAAATATGAAAATTCAAATATAAAATGTTTTAAGCAAAATAAACAGGTTGATGTTACGGAAAATATTAAAACCGCGGCAGAACTTGCCGATAGAAATTATGTACTCATTATGCATGATGACGATATTTTGCACCCGCAATTCGTCGAATGCGTTTTGTATGCAATACAAAACAATAATAATGTTGATGTTGTTTGTCCCAAAACCGTTGAATTTAATTCAAGAGAAAAAATTAAAACCAAACATTATGACAAAATTAAATATCAGGTTTTAGACCGCGAAAAATTTATCTCAAAAATTTTTATCAATAAAATAGGCTCTAATTTTGTATTTCCAAGCGTTGTATATAAAAAGGAAAATATCAAAAACGCATTATCGGATATAGAAATTAAAAAAGCGGGCACAATAGGCGATAACGTAATTATGGCGGATGCTTTAACAAAAGGAGTTTGTGTTTATATTGAAAATCCGCTTTATTATTACAGAAACCATAAAAATCAGGAATCAAAAGTTTTAAAACTTTATAACAGCGAGATTATATCTTTCCTTTTGTTTTTTAAAGAAAAATTAAATCTGAATTTATATACAAAAACCGTCTTTAATATTTTTTCTTATTACCGTCTTATACAGTTGTACAAACATTTCGGTTTATATAATTCAAGCCTTTTTGAATTAAAAGAGCAAGCTTATAAATGCGGGGCGCTGAATGACTGGGGATATGCAATGTTTGAAACATACGGGCTTCCTTTCAGATTTTTAAACTATTTATTTAAAAGAAAATTTCAAAATGTAAGCCATAAAAAAGAGAGTCTATATGTCAAAGGAGGATTTACACAGTGAAGGTCTTGATTTTGGCGGGCGGATTGGGCACAAGATTGTCCGAAGAAACAAAATTAATCCCTAAGCCGATGGTTGAAATCGGCGGCAAACCGATATTGTGGCATATAATGAAGATTTATTCTTATCAGGGGTTTAACGATTTTATTGTTTTAACCGGATATAAATCGCATATCATAAAAGATTATTTTGTTCATTATTATCAGCAATATTCGGACATTACCGTCGATATGCAAAATAACAGTGTCGAAATTCATAAAATGCAAACCGAGCCCTGGAAGGTAACAATGCTGTATACGGGACAAAACACAATGACGGGGTCGAGAATTAAAAAGGCGCAAAAATATATAGGAAATGAACCGTTTTTATTAACCTACGGAGACGGGGTTGCAGATATTGATATTAATAAATTAATCGAGTGTCATAAAAAAAGCAAAAAACTTTTAACTCTTACCGCAGTCAAACCTTCCGGAAAATTCGGAGCGCTTGATATTTCTTTTGACGGCTCGATAAGAAACTTTTCGGAAAAACCAAGGGGAGATAATAACTGGATAAACGGCGGTTTTATGGCGGTTGAAAATGAAGTTTTTGATTATATCGACGATAAAACCGACGATATTGTTTTTGAAAAAGAACCCCTTGAAGCGCTTGCAAAATCGGGGCAGCTGAATTCATACAGGCATGAAGGGTTCTGGTATCCGATGGATACACTGAAAGGCAAAAACGAGCTTACAAAAATGTGGGAAGAAGGAAGGGCACCCTGGGCAAAGTGGCTTAAAGAAAGAGAGATTATAAATGTTTGATGATATTTATAAAAATAAAAAAGTTTTCATAACGGGACATACGGGTTTTAAAGGTTCATGGCTTTCTCTTTGGCTTAAAAAATCCGGTGCGGTTGTTATGGGGTATTCTCTTGAAAATAACAATCAGCCGTCTTTGTTTAAAAGTTTAGGTTTAAATGAGATTGTCGATTATTCAATTACGGGCAATATTTTGGATACGGGCAAACTTGAAAAAACAATGGCAGAGTTTAAACCCGATATTATATTTCACCTTGCGGCGCAGCCGATTGTAAGGCTTTCTTATATTGAACCGGTTTTAACATATCAAACAAACGTTATAGGGACCCTGAACGTTTTGGAGGCGGCAAGAAAAGCTGAAAGCGTAAGGGCATTTGTAAATGTTACTACGGATAAGTGTTATGAAAATAAAGAAATCAATAAAGGATATAAAGAAGATGACCCTATGGGCGGATATGACATGTATTCAAGCTCGAAGGGGTGCGTTGAAATTATGTCGTCTTCATACAGGCGCTCATTTTTAAATGACGGGTTTTATATGGCAACCGCAAGGGCAGGGAATGTGATAGGAGGCGGCGACTGGGCGGCAGACAGACTGATTCCCGATTGTATAAGGGCAATAAACGATAATAAAAAAATAGAAATCAGAAACCAAAATGCCGTTCGTCCGTGGCAATTTGTGCTTGAACCGTTATCGGGGTATATGCTCTTGGGGCAAAAACTTCTTGAAGGAAACGGAGAATTTGCAAGGGGTTTTAATTTTGGTCCTTACGAAGACAGTGTTTTAAAGGTTGGCGAAGTTGCAAAAAAAGTATGCGAAGTATACGGCAAAGGCGAAATAGTAATCAAAAAAAGCGGCGGTTTCCATGAGGCAAATTTGCTTATGCTCAATATCGACGCTGCAAAAAAACTTTTGGGGTGGGAGCCTTCTTATGATGCGGATACCGCAATAGAAAAAACCGTCGGGTGGTATAAGCATTTTTATGATAAAGACATTAATATTTTTGATTTTACCGTGAAACAGATTGAAGAATATAAGGAGAATATAAAGTGGATGAAAAGCTGCGCAATAAGGTAAAAGAAGCTGCAAGGGAATATTATGCCGAAATTTCTTGTAAAAGAGAAGAGATGAAATATATTCCGCCGTCAGGAAAATTTTTGGGCGAAGAAGAATTGATGAATATGATTGATGCCACTTTGGATATGTGGCTTACATCAGGCAGATTTAATAAGGAATTTGAAGAAAAATTTGCCGGATATTTAAACGTTAAATACGCTCTTACGGTTAATTCGGGTTCAAGCGCAAATCTGCTTGCAATTTCCGCTCTTACTTCTTATAAACTGAAAGACAGGGCACTAAAAAAAGGCGATGAGGTTATAACCGTTGCGGCAGGGTTCCCCACGACAATAAATCCGATTTTTCAAAACGGACTTATTCCCGTTTTCGTTGATGTTGATGCAGACAGTTATAATATTGACCCGAACAAAATTGAGGAAGCAATAAGCCCTAAGACAAAAGCGATTATTGTTGCGCATACCCTCGGCAATCCTTTTGATTTGAGAAGGGTAAAAGAATTGTCCGAAAAATACAATTTATGGGTCATAGAAGATTCATGCGATGCTCTCGGAGGAGAATACGAAGGCAAAAAATTAGGAACAATCGGAGATATCGGAACTTTCAGTTTTTATCCCGCTCACCATTTAACAATGGGAGAAGGCGGCGCAGTTGTTACGAACAATTCCGAATTACATAAAATTTTGTTATCTTTCAGAGACTGGGGCAGAGATTGCATTTGCCCGCCCGGGGCGGATAATATCTGCAATAAAAGATTTTCAAGGCAATTCGGCAAATTGCCCTTCGGATATGACCATAAATATACTTATTCAAATATCGGATACAATTTAAAAATTACCGACTGGCAGGCTGCAATCGGAGTTTCGCAGATAGATAAACTTGACAAATTTATCGAAATAAGAACCAAAAACGCAAAACTTCTCAACGAGAAGCTTAAACCGTATGACAAGTGGTTAATGCTTCCTAAGATTGATAAAAACGTAAAGGCTTCATGGTTCGGGTTTTTAATTTCGGTTAGAGAAAATGCACCTTTTTTTAAACAGGAGCTGGTTCAATATTTGGAAAATAACGGAATAGGAACAAGGCAGCTCTTTGCGGGAAATATTTTAAGACAGCCCATGATAGTTGAAAATGATGTAAATTTCAGAATCGGGAATTCCAAAATTATTAATTCAAAAGAATTAAATGAAGAATATTTCAGGCTTTTACCGGATACCGAATTTATAATGAATTCCGCTTTTTGGGTGGGTGTGTATCCGAAGCTTAAAGAAAAGGAGATAACCAAAATTGCGGATACGATTATTGATTTTTGTAAAAAGGAAGCAAAGATGTTATGCAGATAAAAGTAAGTGATTACGTTATTAAATTTTTGATACAAAAGCATATAAAAACCGTGTTCGGGTATCCCGGCGGTGTTGTTTGCCATTTGTTTGATTCTTTTAAAAAATTTGAAAACGAGATTTCGCTGAAATTAAATTATCACGAGCAGGCATCTTCTTTTGCCGCCTGCTCGTATGCGCTGGCAAGCGGTAATATCGGAGCTGCAATTGCAACAAGCGGACCCGGTGCCGTTAATCTTGTCGGGGGAATTTGTAATGCCTGGTTTGATTCAATTCCGGTTATATTCATAACCGGTCAGGTTGACACATATATGTTGAAAGACAAGTTAAAAATACGCCAATTCGGGTTTCAGGAAACCGATATTGTTTCAATCGTAAAACCTGTTACAAAATATTGCGTAAGAATTCTTAAACCCGAACAAATTGAATACGAGCTTGAAAAAGCTTGTCATTATGCGCTAAACGGTAGAAAGGGACCCGTTCTTATTGATTTGCCGGCAGATGTCCAGCGTGCTTTTATTGATAAAAATAAAGTGCGCAAGTATAAGCCGAATGAAAAATGCAATACGGATTTTAATCATAGATTGATTTTAAACAATTTAAACAGAGCAAAAAGACCTATAATAATTGCGGGCGCAGGGATTAAACAATCGGGCTCATCGGAGCTTTTTAATAAATTTGTGCAAAAATGGCAAATCCCCGTTGTTATGAGCATGCCTTCCGTTGACGCCGTTGAATATGAAAGCCCTTACTGCTGCGGCTTTATAGGAACAAACGGACACAGGTATGCAAATATTTCATTGATTAAAAGCGATTTGATAATTGCGCTCGGCACCAGACTTGATATCAAACAAACCGGCGCAAAGCGAAACATATTTTCAAGCGATAAAAAATTAATAAGAGTTGATATCGATAAGGGTGAACTTGAGTTTAAAGTTTTAAAAAATGAAGTCGGAGTTAATGTTGATTTAAATGTTTTTTTTAAAAAAATGCTTGAATATGAGGTTGATTTTGCCTCAAGAGATAAAAATTGGCTTTTAACGGTAAACAGCATAAAATCAAAACTGGAATTTCAAAATGATACGGAAATTGCACATAAATTTGTAAGAAGAATAAGTAATATTGCAGGCTGTAATGTTCAATATACGTTAGATGTCGGACAAAATCAGGTGTGGGCTGCGCAAGCAATTGAATTTAAAAAGGGACAAAACGTTTTTATGTCTTCAGGGCTTGGCGCAATGGGTTATTCGCTGCCTGCTTCAATCGGAGTGTTTGAAGCCTTAAAAAAACCCGTTATTGCTTTTGCGGGCGATGGGGGTGTGCAGATGAATATACAAGAACTTCAATACATTGCCGCAAATAAAATTCCGGTATATGTGATTGTCTTGAACAATAAAACTCTTGGAATGATACGCCATTTTCAAGAGAAAAATTTTAGTTCAAGGTATATTTTAACTACTAAAAACACGGGATACCACGCTTTAAATTTTGAAAAAGCCGCCTTGGCATACGGTATTAAATATAAAAAAATATTATCGGTAAATGAACTTGAATATATTAATTTTCAAAATATCACCGAACCTATGATTATTGAAATTGTGCTTCCCGACACTACATATTTAAAACCGAATTTCGGAAAAGAAGTTATATATGATCAAGAGCCGCAAATAGACAGAGAATTATTGAAGCAAATATTAAATATGTAGGAGGAATAATGCAAATTAAACTGCTTGATTGCACGTTAAGAGACGGCGGATACGTTAATAATTGGAAATTTGGAGAACAAGCAATATCCGATATAAAAGAAAATCTTGAATTGTCGGGAGCAGATATTATTGAACTCGGTTTTATTAAAAATGAGCCCGAAAACAAAGACAGGACAGTTTTTAATAATATGTCCGACGTAAAAAAAATAATCGGCAAAAATGTGCCGAACAGACAATATGCCGTTATGGCGGAAGTAATAAATCCCCTGCCTTTAGATATGCTTGAACCATACAAAGACGGTTTTCCCGAAATTATAAGAGTAATTGTGTGGAAAAGGATGCTAGAAGAAGGATTTGAATATTGCAAAGGAATAGTTGAAAAGGGATATAAGCTCTGTGTTCAACCCGCAAGGACCAATCAATACAGTGATGAAGAATTTATCAATATGATAAAAAAGTTTAATGAATTAAACCCCATGGCTTTTTATGTTGTTGACAGCTGGGGCACGATGTATAAAAACGAGCTGCTTCATTATATGAAACTTGCGGATGAAAATTTGAAAGAAGGCATTTCCATAGGCTATCACGGACACAATAACATGATGCAAACTTTTGATGCCGCAGCCGCTTTTTGCGATCAAAATACAAAAAGGGATGTGATTATTGATGCAAGCGTATATGGAATCGGGCGCGGAGCAGGAAATTTGAATACCGAAATTTTTGCAAAGTATTTAAATGAAAAATGCGGGGGAAAATATAATATTAAACCCCTGTTGAGGGTTTTTGACGAGTATATTCTTGATATTTATAAAAAAGAGAAATGGGGATACTCGCTGCCTTATTTTATAAGTGCCAAATATAACGCTAATCCGGCTTTTGCGAATTATTACGAGAAAAAAGGAGTCCGGTGCAAAATTATCGAAAAATGCATTAAAAGTATGGAACCTGAAAAAAGAGTAATATTTTCGGATAAACTTGCACTGGATACATTATATGAAGCCAGAAAAAGCAGCTGTAAATTTTGTATAGCTGTTCCGACAAACAACAGGAGCAATGTTGTGAAGCACTGGATAGAAAATGTTGCCGAAGAACTGTATGAATATGGTGTGGACTTAATTTTTTTCGACAGCAGTGTTGACGATGACACAAAATATATTGTTGAAAAGTGCGGATTGAAAAACGTTTTCTATGAAAAATATGATGCAAAACAAATCTATCCAAACGATTTGGATGAGAAAGTTTCTTATTGTCTTAAAGCCGC
>DVJH01000099.1 GCA_018710795.1 Candidatus Galligastranaerophilus gallistercoris
TGCAATATATCTTGCAAGAGAAATTCTTGACTTAAGTTTTCCCAACATTGCCCAAAGTTTTAACAAAAACCACACCACCATCATATACTCATACGAAAAACTTAAAAAAGATATTGAGCTTGATAAAAAACTGGCGGATGAAATAAAAAAAATTGAAAAAATAATAAAAGAATAAATTGAATTTTTCGCCCGAGAACGGTAAAATCAGACTATGAGTTTTGAAAATCAAGATACCATTTATAACAATAATTTAAGAAAAAAAGCCAGAAAAAAACAAAAAAAATCAAGCAGAAAAATAAAGCTTTATCATTCCTTTATGACAATCGTGCTGCTTTTTTGCGTTTTTCAGCTTGGGGCAAGCACCTTGATTAACGCTTCAAAGCTTATTTCGTATTCGGGAAAAATCACAAAAGCAAGAGAATTAAAAGAAGAGGCGCTCAACAAAAATAAACAGCTTAAAAGCGAGCTTGAAAATTTTAATTCAATGCAAAAGGTTGAATCCATAGCAAGAAACAACCTTAAAATGGCGGGCGAAAACGAAGTTCTGGTAATTATAAATACTCCCGATAAAGAAGAAGTAAAACCCAAAACAAAAAAAGAATTATTTATTGAATTTTTTGAAAAACACATCGCAAATAAAATCCTGCAAAATAAAGACACTCATGAAAATTTTGTCCTTCAATAAAATAAACCCCCGAAACAAAAGTTCCGAAGGTTTATTTTGCTATGATTAAGTTTTCTCTTTTTTTGTTTTGCATTTTGGGGTATGCGTTTGGGGTTGATTACTTAACGGTTACAAGTTCGGGTTTAATTCCCAATTCCGAATTAACCGCTTTTACGGCGCTGTATGCCATCTGGCGGCGTTTTTTTGCGCCGTTTATAATCATCAGAACGTTTTCTGAGTTATTAGATGTAGGGAGTAGTCGCTTTTTAAGCATAATTCATCCTTGTTTATCTCTTATATTTTGTATTACGGATGAATTTTAAAAAACTTAAATTATTTATTGTATTTGTTACAAAAATTAAAATTTAAGTTTCCCTTCTTCCAATAAAGTCATCATATCCGTATATCCGCCGATTCTTTTGCCGTTAACTATAATTTGGGGCACGGTAACTTCGTTTTGTATATTAAATTTCTTTTGAAGTTTTCTGAATTCTTCGTCCTCGTTGCCGTCAAGCTGATATTCGGTATATTTCATTCCCCTTTCGTCAAAAAATCTTTTTGCCGCCGCACAATAAGGACAATATGATAAAGTATAAATTTCAATGGACATAAAAACAATCCTTAAATTCTATCTAATATATCTTTTACACTGTTTTTTTCATCCTGCGCAATGTCCAGTTTGATATAATCCTCAAAATATTCTCTGGCAGAATCCGTATCTCCTCTTGATAAAAACAAAAGACCGAGTTTTTTATACGAATAGGGAAATTTTTCATTTAATGTAACGGCCTTAAGATGTGCTGAAATTGCCTTATCCGGCTCATTATTAGCTTCATAGGCACAGCCCAAATTATAAAATATAACGGGGCTTTGATGATTTTCAAGAACTACTTCATAATTGGCAATTGCGCTGTAGTAATCGCCCATTTCAAATTGAAGCCTTGCAAGCTCGTAATTTATTTCATAATTATCGGGATCCTCTTCTTCCATGCGCCCTAAGAGTTCAAATGCGTCATCATAGCGGCACTCTGTTATAAGATGCCTTACAAAGTCAATTCCGTCTATTTTTTCTGTCTGTTGCCCGTCAATATTGTCCATGATTTAATTATATTAGCAAAATAAAAAAAAGGAATAAGATATGTCAGGACATTCTAAATGGGCAAATATTAAGCATAAAAAAGCAAAAACGGACGCCATCAGAGGTGCAAACTTTGCTAAATTTTCAAGAGAAATCATAATAGCCGCCAAAATAGGCGGGGCAGACCCTCAGGGTAATTTTCGCCTGAGAACGGCCATAGATAAAGCAAAAGCAGGCGGACTGCCCAACGATAACATTAAGCGTGCAATCGAAAAAGGCGCAGGCGGACAGGGCGGAGAAAATTATGAAGAATTAACCTATGAAGGATACGGCGCAGGCGGAGTTGCCGTATTTATCGAAGCCGCTACCGATAACAGAAACAGAACCGCAGGCGATATCAGAAGCTATTTTACGAAATTCGGAGGAAATTTGGGCGCGGACGGGTGTGTAGGCTGGATATTCGAGCCCGTCGGCGTTATCACGTTTGATAAAGTGATTGAACCCGAAAACAAAAAAGAAAAACCGAGAACAATCGAACTTGAAGAAATTCTTGAAGCAAGCCTTGAATTTGAGCCGAAAGATGTGTACGAAGAAGATGATGAAATAAAAGTCATAACAACAACCGATAATCTGCAATCAACGACCGAAGGACTTGAAAAACTGGGATACAAGGCAAAAACGGCAGAAAATACAAGAATACCTTCAAATTCAACGGAAATAACGGACCCCGATATTGCAAGAAAAGTTCTTCTTTTAATGGAAAAATTGGAAGAACATGACGACGTCCAAAACGTATATTCAAACTTTGATATTGATGATGAGTTAATGGAAAAAGTTAATATCTAAATGCAAAATACGATAAAAGAAACATTTGAGCCGAATAAAAAACAAAAGGAAGCAATAGATATAACGGAAGGACCCGTTATGCTTCTTGCGGGCCCCGGGACCGGCAAAACCTATACTCTTACAAAAAGAGTCGAAAAAATGCTCTCAAAAGGCATTGAGCCGGAAAATATCCTCTGCCTGACATTTTCAGACGCCGCATCCAACGAAATGAAAACAAGGCTCATAGAAAAAATCGGCATGAACGCTTCGGGGGTAAATGTATCAACTTACCACAGCTTTTGTATGGATATAATAAAGCAAAACCCGAGTGATTTTGAATTGATAGACGGCTTTCAAATGGCGGATGACATTACAAAACAAGCGCTTTTAAAAGAATGTATCGACGAATATTCAAAAAGCAATAAAATCGAATTTTTAAAAGACAAATGGGGAAATAAATATTTCTATATTCAAAGCATTATATCCGCAATAGAAACCCTGAAAAGAGAAAGAACGGCAAAGGAAGAATTTTTCGATAACATTGAAAATCTGCCTTCCTGGGCGCCTTATTTAAACGAATTGTACGTTGAAAAAAAAGAAAGAGAACAAAAAGGCAAACTTGTTCCGACATTTTTAAACAAGGTTGATTCACAGGAAAGAAAAATCGGCAAAGCAAAAGAATTTTATTCGATTTTTGAAATATACAAAAAAAAATTAAACGAAAACAACTTAATTGATTATTCGGATATGATTAATTTCGTTCTGGACAAAATGGAATCCGATGAAAGATTTTTAAAAGAAACAACAAAAGATTATAAATACGTTCTTGTTGATGAATATCAGGATACAAGCAAAGTTCAAAACGCTCTTATATTTAATATTCTTAAAGGCGCAGGACATGATAACGTTTTTGTCGTGGGCGATGATGATCAGATTATCTACTCTTTTCAGGGTGCAAGATGTACAAATTTATCGGATTTTTTATCCGTTTATCAAAATTCGAAAGTCATCTGCCTTGAAGAAAACAGAAGATCAACCCAAACAATTCTTGATTTTGCACAGCTTTTAATAGAAAACGACAAGCTCAGATTAACAAATCATCCCGATTTTAATATAGAAAAAAAACTTATTGCAAAAAATGAAAAAATAATTGCAAAAGACGAAAAAATTAATTTTAACGTTTACTCTGAAACCCTGCAGGAACAAAACGATATAACGGAAAAAATCGCTTCGCTTATAAAAAACGGCACAAAGCCGTCTGAAATAGCAATTTTAACAAGAAAAAACGACTCGCTTGAAAATTATGCAAGACTGCTCGGGCAAAAAAACATCCCCTATAAACTCTCCAAACAAAAAAACGCACTTGACGTTCCCGCTTTTATAATTACATATTTTTATTTAAAGATATTATCAAATGCATTTTTGGAGCAGGACAAACTTTTTGCGCTTCTGTCAAACGAGCCTTTTAAAATCAAAGACGATGATCTGGCAAACCTTTTGATTTTATCAAGAAAAACAAACGATAACTGGTATAAAATTTTAGCGGATAATCTTGATACGGTCTTTTCAAAAAGCGAAGAAATAAAAAAATTTTTAGATATATATTCGCAATTAAGAAGCAAAAAATCATACACCCCTTTAATGTCTTTTATATATGAAACAATTACAAAAACGGGAATTTTGGAATATTTTATCAATTCAAACGAAGAAAAATTTGAAAACACATCGGCAATTCAAAGGCTGATTGATGAAGCAAGGTCATATTCCCTGATACATAAAACATCAACGCTTGATGATTTTATATCTCATCTGGATTCATACAATAAATCAAATATAAAAATCGAGCTTCCGAAAAACACATATCAAAACAATGCTGTTCAATTGTTAACTTATCACGGTTCAAAAGGGCGTGAATTTGAATATGTTTTTATGCCGGAATTAACTTCAAAAATGTTTGAAAAAGGAACAAACCCCGGGGGAGAACTTGAACTTCCGATTAAAAAATCCGTATTCAGCGAAGACAAAGAAACAAACAAAGACGCAGAACTTGTCAGGCTTCTTTTTGTAGGAATCACGAGAGCAAAATTTGCGCTTTATTTAAGTTATTCAAATTCAATCGAAGGCAAATCCCAAACGGCAACAAAATACATTGCAAACCTTTTTCCAAAAGCAGATAATCTTGTCAAAAATAAAATCTTTGAAATTGACGAGAATTTAAAAATTTTTGAATTATATAAAAATATGAAAGTCGAATTTATTGAAGGCAAATATAAAAACGAACTTTTAGAAAGAACTTCAAACCTTATAATAAGCCAGACTTCGCTTAATAAATATCTTAACTGCCCGTTGTCTTATTTTTATTCGGACATTTTAAAAGTACCTGTTTTTATTGAAGATACGGACATTTTATCATACGGTTCATCAATTCACCGCTCAATTGACATTATGACAAAAGAAGCGGTTAAAAACGGTTTCTGGGGCAAAAAAGAAGAAATGATAGAAATATTTAAAAATACAATGAACGGTCTTGAATTTTCAAGCAGCGACAAAAAAGAAGAATTAACCGAAAGAGGAGTTAATTCAATAAACAAAAATTTTGATAAATTCATTGAAGCAGACCCGAAATATATATTATCCGCCGAATATAAAATGCAAAAAGAATACGGCGGCGCAACCCTTAAAGGTTTTGCGGACAGAATAAGCACCGATAACGAAGGAAAAATAAATATTTTTGACTTTAAAACAGGCTCGTATAAAAAAGTTAAACCCGATGAAGATTATTATAACCAGCTTAGATTTTATAAATTCTTATATGAATCGATTAACCCGAATAAAAAAGTTAAAGAAACATCGCTGATATTTTTTGAAGAAGATTGTAAAACTTCTTCCCCAGAACCTGATTTATCAAACAACGAAGAAATAAAAGAAAAAATAGATTTTACAATAAAAAATATTAAAAATCTGAACTTTGAAGCAACGCCCGATGATAATGTCTGCAGATTTTGTTCGTATAAATTAATTTGCAAGCTTAACGGGTAAGAATTTTTTCCTGACGCCGTCAAAATGCATTAGAGATATTTTATCTTTTGAAACAACAAATTTAATTGCGCCCAAATCATCCGTCGATAAAACATGAGAATATTTATCTAAAATATCAACCGTTTTTATTGAAGGGTGCCCGTAGGGGTTTTTTCCTACCGATAAAACGGAAAACTCGGGATTAAGATACCCGATAAGTTTCTCGTTAATCGTGCCGTCTGCGCCGTGGTGCGCTGCCTTTAAAAGAAATATATTGTCGGGCAGGTATTTTATTAATGATTCAAGAGCATCTTTTGATATATCTGCCAAAAACAAAAATTTGTACCCGTAAATATCGGCAAGAGTAACGGTTGAACTATCGTTTCTTGATTTTGAATTAATGGCGGGAACAAAATTTGTAATTTTTACGCCGTCATATTCAAACGTTTGAAAATTATAGGGAATTTCATATTTAATATTATTTTTATCGATATATTCTTTAATTTTACAGGTGCTGAAAGTATTACATTCAAGCTTTGGAATTATAAGATTATTCACCTTAATTTCATCCAATATATCCAATAAGCCGCCCGAATGGTCGGAATCATAATGGGTAACAATAAGAGTATCAAGTGTCTTAATGCCGCTATCGTAAAAATATTCAAGAGTTACGGTCTTTGCACTTGTTTTTCCCCTGTATACAAATCTCCCCGTATCAATCATAATATATTTATTGTCATTCGTTTTAATTAAAAAGTTGTCCGCATTATTAACGGCAAAAAATATAACTTCCGCTCCCTTTTTTGGAAAATCAATCAAAAGCAAAGATGATAAAAGAAAAAATAAAACGGTAAAACAATTTAAAATTTTCTTTTTGAACAAATTTTTAAACGAATAAAAAAGAAAAATCGAAAAAATATAAAAGCTTAAAATAAATAATACATTCGGACTTTTGACTTTTATTATCGAATAATCAAGACCGGCAAAATAATTTGAAATAAAAAGAAGAATTTTAATTAAATAATTTAAAATGAAATCCAAAAAAGGTAAAATTAAATCCGATAAATACGGAACAAAACAAATTGCGGTACTTATAAATCCCAAAAAGCTTATAATCCCGATAAAAGGAACAACGGCAACATTAGCCGATATCGAATAAGGAGAAAATGTATTAAAATAATAAGCCTGAAGGGGTGCCGCCCACATTTGCGCAATCAAAGGAATAAAGAAAATACATGCAAGAGAAACGGGCATAAAAAGCAAAAGAAAGGTCTTAATAATTTTAGGATAATTCTTTATTGCCTTTAAGTATTTTTTATCATACGGTTTTAAAAGGCTGTTAACACAAGGCGTGCAGACAATTAACCCCAAAGTAACGAGAAAAGAAAGCTGAAATCCGACATCAACCGCATATACGGGTTTAAAAATCAAAATTAATATGCCTGCACAAAAAATTAAAGAAACACCGTCCGCTTCCCTGTACATTAATTTTCCGATTAAAATCAAAGCAAGCATAACACAGGCCCTTATTATGGAAGGAGGAAAACCTGTCATTAAAGAATATATAAAAATAACACATAACCCGGAAACTATTTTAATTTTATAAGGAATATTCAAAAAATAAATCACAAAAAACCACATTGATAAAATTAAAGCAACGTTAAGTCCCGAAGCCGCAAGGAGATGCAAAAGCCCCGAATTGATAAAATTTTCTTTAATGTCATCCGGCGGATTAACCGCATCATCGCCGAAAACAATTCCGCCCAAGACTTCAAGCTCGGGAGATTTGATATATTTTGAATGCTTCAAAATTGCATTTTCTCTGACATCGCTCATTTTTCTAACAAGAAAATTTTTTAAAAAATATATTTTTTTAAACCCGTCCGCTTTAAATATATCCTCAACGGAAGGCGATTTTAAAATTTCAAAAGGAACATTGTTTACATAAAAAGTTTTTAAAATCCCCTTTCTTTTTAAAAAATTACGATAGTCAAATTCCCCGGGATTTTTGGCACTTGAAGGAAGTGTTAAAATTCCTTTTAATTTTACATAATCACCTGCGGATATTTTCTCATCATTTAATTTAATAACGTTTGCAAGAACCAAAGCGTCATATACGGGATAATTAATACCGTCAACATCTATAGACGTTACTTTAAAAGGAAATTTATAGCTGTTTGAATCCGTTGAAAATTTCGGAATATTATCAACATATCCCTTAAGCTCAACATTTTTTAAATAGTCGATATTTGAAAATGAATCAAAATTAACAAAATTAACTTTTGCAATTAAAAAGCCCGCCATAAAAAACAAATATAAAACGGCAACAAACAAAGGATTATAAAGCCCGCGAATTTTTTTAAACATTAAAAGAAAAAGAAAAAATAAAGCAAAAGCGGAAACAGACAAAAATACAATTTTAAAATCAAGGCAATAAAAAGCAAAAAGCCCCAGAACATAAAATACAAAAATCAAAATACATATAAGCTGTCTGTATAAAAATTTCTCCTTTAAAAATTCCCGAAAATTAAGCATAGACTAATTTTAGTATAAGCGAAGAAATAAAACCGTTAAGTTTTGTAAAGAGAAATTTTAAGAATCGGTCAATTATATACGGGATATAAACTTTATATATTTGAGAGAAAAATTACGAGGACTTAGAGATGACGCAAATCAATTCAATTTCATCGGAAAACAATGCATACATCTATAATAAAGATTTAAAAAATCTTTCGGATGAGACAAAAGAAGTTTCATTATTTGAATCAAATACCAATAAATGCACCGACGGAAATGACGACGGCAAACTCGGAGCGGGAGAAATCCTTGAAAATACCGCAAAGGGCGCGCTTGACGGTCTCGTAAACGGAATTAAAGGTATGTTTCTTGATGAAGAAGGAAATTTCAGCCTCGGTAATACTCTAAAAACCGCTGCAATGGGTGCAGCTTGTTTTATCCCCGGGATAGGACCGGTCGTAGCGGGAGCGCTTTGCACCGCAGGTGCCGTAACGGGCGCTGCAAAGACGGTACAGGGAATAGCGGGGGCACTCAGCGCACAAACAGACGCCGAAGCAAAAGCATCATTCCAACAAATCGGCGGCGGTGCACTTCAGACAGGTTTATCCGTTGCGGGTGCAAAAGCAAGCGCTAAAGCAATAGCAAAAAATGCAAACGTTTCAAAATTAACATCGGGTTCGGGTAACAAACTTGTTAATGCCGCAAAGAATACCATTGAAGGAGCAACAAACTACTATAAAGGCGAAAGCTGGATAGGTGCAATCAAAAAAGGCGCAAGCGGCACCGTTGACAATATATTGAACATACCTAAAGCAATAGGCGAGAAAGCAGACAACATAAAAAATAAATTAACCAAAAAAAGCGGAACTATAAGCGATAAAAAAATGCAAAAGCTTATCAAAAAAGGAAAAGTAACCGAAGTAACGGCAGATGACGGTTCCACATATTATACCCAGCAAACGGGAAGAACGACACAGAGAACCTACGCTCAAAAAGCGGGAACCGAAGGAAAACAATATTCTTATACAACTCAAGATACAAGAGTAGAATCAACATATGCAACCGCAAAAGCAACCGAAACAAAAGAACTTGCCTATAACGATCTTGCGGATGACGTTAAAGCGGGCGTTGACGGCATGGCAAAAGGCGAAACAAGAGAATTCGGAACAACAAGAGTTAAAGCATTGGGCGATAACAGATATAAAGTAACAACCGAAACAGGGGCGGATAAAATAGTTAAACAAACAACGACAACAAATAAAAACGCCCGTGAAGCATACAATGCTCACAAACAAGAACTTCAGGAACAGGGCGTATCGTTAAAAGATTTCAAAAACGGCGGTGAATTTACGCTTGAAGACGGAACAACAATTAAATATGACCCCTCTTCAAACACGGCATCGACAACCACAATAAAAGATTCAAACGCATTTATGAAAAGATTCGGAGAAATAAACGGATTTCAGGATATTTCGCCCAAAGGAACGGCATTCGGGCTTGTAACAAGCAATATGAAATACGGCGAAGAATAAATTGTTAAGGTTTGTAAACAGCCTTAACGATAAAAAGGCAATTATATAAAAGATATAAACTTTATATATTTATCAAGAGAGAAAATACGAGGAGAAAAAATGAGCTACGTAAATACCATTCAAACACAAAGTAATACGTACACCTATGACCAGCTGCAAGCCATGATGGCAAACGGAACAATTGATTCAAGCACGGTGCAAAACGTATCGGTCTTTAATCAATCCGCAGACCCTTCAGCTTGTACAGACGGTAAAGATGAC
>DVJH01000100.1 GCA_018710795.1 Candidatus Galligastranaerophilus gallistercoris
AATTTTTTTTGCGTTTAAATAACAATTTGCAAAATACGGTATATCTTCAAAAATTATTCCTTCTTCAAAATGAAATTTTTCTATAAATTCATATGAATACATTTTTGCATATGCTGTTGTGTGCAGTCCGAAATATACTCTTTCGTCCATGCTGCTTTCAGTGAAATAATCTTTTTTAGCGCTTTTATAAAATAAATCTTTGTTTAGAAAATCCCAAATGCGGATTTTTCTTGAATTTTGTTCGATTTGAATTATGTTTGAATACAAAAAATCCGCATTTGTTCTATCAAGGTTATCGTTCATTTTCTCAAGACAATTTTGTGATATATAATCATCCGAATCGATAAAAACCGTATATTTCCCTTTTGCAATTTTTAGCCCCGTATTTCTTGCATGGGATAAACCTTTATTTTCTGTTGAAATTATTTTTATCCTGTCATCAAATTTTTGGTAATGCTCTAAAATTTTTAAACTGTTATCGCTTGAACCGTCATTAATGCAAATTGCTTCAAAATCTTTAAAAGTTTGCAAAAGTATCGTATCAAGACAAATATCAAGATACTCTTCAACGTTATAAACGGGGACTATAACCGAAATTTTTGGCATTTAATTATATTATTTATTTTTTAATAAATATTCCAAATCCAAAAAGATGATTTTTTAAAATTTTGCGTAATATTTCTTAATATTTTTAAAGTTTGTTGTCCGTTTTGCCGTATATATAACTGGATTAGTGTATTGTTTCACAAGGATAGAATGTGTATTGAAAATGGTCTTAACCAAAGACCCGCAACCGACGGAGCATTAACAATGAAAATATTTCCCCGATTTAAAAAGCAATTGTTTTCGGCATTTATGTCGAGTTATACCCTTGCGGCATTTTGTTCCAACTTTTTTCTTCCCGCCTGCGCGCTTACCGTAATTGACGCCCCTCAAACCGTAGGGCAAAACGATACGGTTTCCATAGAAAACAGTGTATATCAAAACCTTGTATCGGATTACGATACAAGATATGCACTTGTAAATAACGGCACGATTACAAGTATTTTAAATTCAAGCTTTCTTGATAACGGCATATTTTCTTTAGGCAGCACCTACGGAACAGGCATATATAATACTAACCATATAGGTTTAATTGATGAATCGACGTTTTCAAATAATAAAGTTGCAGGCATTGATAACTATGCAAGCACTATAGATACAATTCAAAATTCCTTTTTTGAATCAAATACTGCGGCAATTTCGAATACGACGGATGAAAATAACGGAATTCTTACCGAAGCGCATATAAACCTTATTGATAATTCGCAATTTAACAAAAATATAACGGGTATAAGCAATCAGGGCAACATAACCGATATTAAAGGCTCATTTTTTAATGAAAACAGCGTCGGCATATATAATAACGCCTACACGGTTCCTGCCGAAATTCAAACAATCAGCGATTCAAAATTTACAAATAACGCCATGGGAATTTCAAACGCAGACGGCGCATATATTGGAACAATCGAAAACTCCGTTTTTGAAAATAACCAAAACGCAATAAGAAATTCAGGCAGAGGCACTGATGAATATACATCGGAGATTGTATTAATTGAAAATGCTCTCTTTTTAAATAACCAAAATACAACGGGAGACTATTACAACGAACCCATGGCATCTGCCATCTATAATGCGGGCGGCAAAATCGAATCGATTTTGACAACGGAATTTCAGGGAAATTCCGTTACCTCCGTTGCGCCAAACAGGTATGCAAAAGGCGGCGCCGTATATAACGGCGGTGAAATAAAAACAATGGAAAATGTTGTTTTTAATAATAACGGTATAACGGTTGATACAAATTTATCGGAATACACCCCTAATTACGAAACTTCTGCGGGTGCATTGGGCGGCGCCGTATATAACGGGGGCAAGATTGGTTATATTGATGAAGAAGGAAATTATGCGGGCGGCTTTATAAATACCTCCTTTACGGATAACTATGCAATTGCAAACGGCGAAAACGTAAGCGCAAAAGGCGGCGCCGTTTATTCTGATGAAAATATAAGAATTGAAGCAAATAACGGCTATCATTCTTTAATATCGGGTAACTACACCGAAGTTAACGGCATTAAAGATGATAATGCCATTTATATGGGTATAAATGAAAAAGAGACGTCATATTCTTCAACAAAAGAAGGTAACGTGCAAACAAGCGTGCAAATTTTATCTAAAAGAGCTCCTTCCCTTGTTTTAGACGCTAATACAAACGGTATTATCCAAATAGATGATAAAATTTCGGGCGACAAGGGCGAAAAAGAAACGCAAATTGTTACGGTTTTTGACGCTGATACATCAGAATCTTCATCGGAAGAAACGGTATTATCCGAAAATAAAGACCAATCCTACAAAATCTACATAACAGGCGATAATACGGGTACCGTCATATTAAATAACGACGTCGAAGGCGAAGCCGATATGTATCTTTATCAAACAACACTTAAACTGGGTAAAAGAGATGACGTACTTAAAAATAATAATATGACATT
>DVJH01000101.1 GCA_018710795.1 Candidatus Galligastranaerophilus gallistercoris
TACCGCGCAAAATAACATTAAAGGCGCCGACTGTATAACACACCTTTTTAACGCAATGGACGATATATCTCACAAAAAAGAAACATTGAGTCTTTTGGGGCTGATGAACCAAAATATATACACGGAACTTATTGCGGATACAAAACATGTAATTGAAAATGTCTTAAGGCTGACTTTTAAAGTGAAAGATTTAAATAAAATTATACTGATATCTGATTCCATACCCCTTGCGCATTCAGACCTTGAATATGTTAAATTTTGCGGCAAGAAAATCTATAAAGGCGGGCTTGACGATAAAGGAACTCTTGCAGGATCCGTTATGCTGCTTCCCGATATTGTAAAACAGCTGGATAAATTAAACATACTTCCGCTTGAAACGGCAAAAAAGCTTGCATACGACAACCCGATTAATTATCTTAAATTAATCGTATAATCTTCGACGGGTTTAATCTCTTCTTCTTTGCTGTTTGCCTTAAATGCGCGTTTTTTACGATAAAGCATATCACAAAACGCTTCAAGCCTTGTAACAAAACCCGCTTCGCCGGTATGTTCATCAATCGTAAGATTTAAAATAGGCTTATTAAATCTTTTTGTTTTTCTGTTTATATCTTCTATCATCAATGAATCCGGTCCGCAGCCGAATGCGGTAATCGTAATAAGCCCGTCAATATCGGATGACCTTAAATAATACCCGGCAGCCCCCGACATTTCAAGCTGATTTGCCCAGTATAAATCAACGCCCAGGGTATTCATTCCGTCTTTCAATTGTTCATCCGAAAGGTTATATGCGCTGTATACTTTGACGTTAAGCTCATTGAGTTTTTTAAATACATCCATGCAGACTCTTTTATCATATATGTTATATCCGTGTGCAATAAGCGCCACATGGATTTCTTTGTTTTCATTATTCTGATTAATGACGACTTTGCCGTCAACGGCATTTTTTAATGCCGTATCAAAAGGCATATTGTGCTGCACCATTACTTTAAAATTATTATATTGAATAAACCCCGCTTTAAGTGCGGCATAAATTTTTTCATCATCGGTAATACCGAAGGGTTCAACCGCCTGTTTTAAAAACTCAATCAAACCGAGATTTTTTTCGGATTTATCAAGCGTTGCTTCAATAATATTATAATCGCCTTTAACCACATTTCTTATTAAATCGGGAAGTCCCCTGATTTTTGAGCAGTTGTAAATTTTATACCCCACCGATTGAATGGAAGGAACAAAAATGTTTTTAACGCCTTTTTCAATTAAATTTAAAACATGCCCGACATAAACCTTAATCGGAAGGCAAGTTTCTGTAACAACAAGCGATGCGCCTTCAGACAATGTTTTTTTGGTCGTATTGTCGGAATAAACAATCTCAAACCCGAGATTATGAAAAAAACCCGCAAGAAAAGGAATATAATTATAATAAATAAGCGCTTTGGGTATTCCTATTACTTTATCTTTAATTGCCATAATAAATCCCATATAAAAATTTAAACAATAAAATAATACCTTAAATATATTTATTTTGTAACATAAATTTAAATTAAAGAATTTTTAAGCAAGTTTTCATCTGTTTTTATTTTAGTATTTGTATCAGGTAATTTTTATGCGTGTGAACAATAATTTGATACAATATCCTCAGTATCAGCCTAATTATCAGCCGGTACAAGGAAATTATACAAACCCGATAAATCAAACTCTGCCTTATCAAAGTTATTATAACGGCATAAATTTTTCATACCCGAATAATTATTATTTATTTAATTCTTCAAACACAGGGGATATAAATAACACGCAAAATATTATTCCTGCGGGAATTCAAACATCGGCAAATGACGGTGTTTCATGGAAACTGACGGAAATCGAACAAACACCCTACGGAGACAACATATATAAATACACGCTTAAAAACGGTCAAACGGTTGCCCTGATGCCGAAAAAAGACGCAACGACAATTATTAAAACTTTTGTTGATGCGGGCTCCATGAATGAAAATGACAAAAACAGAGGGATAAGCCACTTTAACGAACACAACGTTTTTAACGGAAGCAAAAATATGGCGCCCGGAATGTTTTTTAAAGAAGTAGGCAAATTGGGCGCATCAACAAACGCATCAACGGATTATGCCCAAACAGACTTTTACATAATGTCGCCGATTACGGATGATAAAAGTCTGAAAAGAATAATTGAAATGCACTCCGATATGCTGGTAAACCCGACATTCCCCGAAGATATGGTCGAAAAAGAAAAAGGACCCGTAACATCCGAAATCAGCATGGTAAACGATGATATATCTTCGATTGCCTTAAATACATTAATTAAAAACCTCTTTCAAATAAATTCAAAGTCGGAAAACCTGGTTGCAGGGTCAATTGAAACCGTAAACAATATAACGAGAAATGATGTATATAACCACTGGAAAAACCATTTTACGCCCGATAATATGTATACGGTTATGGCAGGGGATTTTGACCCGAATTATGCAATAGATTTAATTGCAAAAAATTTCACGACACCCGCCGTAAATAACGCAGAAAGCCTGAGAACAAAAGAAACTCTGACGCCGATTCAACAATCAATAAGAGCGGATTATATCTCCCCAAATGATGCTTCAACAAATGTATTTTGCGCGTTTTCGGGTCCTGTGCCAAATAACGCAAAAGACGATGTGGCGCTTTGTGCGCTCGGGCTATTGCTTCTGGGGAACAATTCTTCAAGATTATCCCGTGAATTAAATGAAATATATGCATTAGGCGACTTTGACATGCAAAAAGTCGGGCTCAAAAAAACCGACCCGAAAGCAATAATATACCAGTTTGCAACTCAGGGCGGAGACGATTCAAAAGCGCTTGATAAATTCTATGAAGCGGTAAAATCGCTGGATTATTACCCGCCCGATAATGAAGAAATGACAATGATAAAAAACACAATGCTGAAAGGCCTTGCATCCGGTTTTGAAAATACTGAAAGTATAACCGACACAATCGGAAGCTCGCTTCTCGGGGGGAATTTTTCAAACATCTCCGAATATAAAAACCTGATAGAAAACCTGACGCCAAACGATATAATAAATGCGGCAAATAAATATATAGACTTTAACAAAATGTCCGTTGCGGTAGTTCACCCGTATAATATGACGGAAGAGCAGATACAATCAAATTACGATAACAGTACATATTCATCAAAAACAAATGCGCTTTCTTTTACGGGAAGAACCGTTTCAACCGATAAAACGGATTTATATACATTGAGCGATAATTCAACTCTTGCAATAAATGATTCGGATTCTGAAAACTGTTACTATGACTGGCGTCTGACATGCAAAACGGTAATCCCCGACAATCCCGCATGCTCATACGTCTTAACCCAGATTTTAAATGACGGAAGCAAATACAAATCAAAAGCCGATATGTCAAAAGAAGCGATTTTAAATTCGGTTGACTACGACATAGATACAAATTCATTTCAAATACACACCGTTGCAAATTCTCTGTACGCAAATACAACAGATGCAATAAGAACAATGAAAGAAGCTATATATTCCCCCAGATTTACTCAGGCGGATTTTGACGCAGCGGTAAATAAAATAAAAACATACTGCGAAACAATGAAAAAAGATGCTTCAACAAACCTTCTTGCAAGATTATTCGGAAAATACTTCCCCTCACCCAAACAAATCTTAAAAGGGCTTGAAACACTGACGCTTGATGATGTAATAAATCACTATAACAACTTAATATTTAATTCTTCATCAAACTTTGTGGTAAGCGCCCCCGTTACAAAACATCCCGAATTGAAAGACAAACTTATATCGGACATAACAACGCAAAATATGACATTTAAAACACCTTCGCCAAAGCTTATGCAATCATACGTACCCAACAACAAAGAAGTTGTTCTTCTTGACACGGAAGAAAGAAATCAGGCGCAAATATACAAAAACTATTCGTTTAAAATATCGGGAAACATTGAAGACGAAGTTAAATTTGAACTTTTAAACACAATCTTGGGCGGCACACCGAGTTCAAGGCTGTTTCAGGATTTAAGGGAAAAACAAAAACTCGCATACCGTGTATCAAGCCAGATTCAATCTTTTGAAGATTCGGGCATTATAACTTTGGGAATTTTATCAACAACGGATGATAAAAAGCAGAATGACATAAAATATGATAACCTGCAAAAATCGCTGGACGGCTTTAAGGCGCACACCGACCGTCTTATGAATGAATATGTAAGCGATGAAGAGCTTGAAAGCGCCAAAATGACCCTGAAACAAAATATAGCCTCAGAAACCGAATTACCTTCAAGCGCAACAAGCCTGATTTCCATGAACTTAACCCAGCCCTACGGTTTAAGAAGAATTGATGAATACGTAAAAGCAATAGATAAAATCACAAAACAGGATATTATGGATGCGGCAAAACACGTATTTTCAAATAAGCCCGTATATTCAATTCTTGCAAGCCCCGACACCGTGAATAATCAGATGAATTATATCAACTCTTTGGGCGAAGTTATAAACGTATAGTTTCAATTTTTTGCAATTTCGGCTAAAATACAACTGTTATGATTGCGCAAAAAGAAAAAATTGTCGAAAATCTGTTTAGTGATTATTCGATGACAAAAAATAACCCCAAATATAAAAATGCGACTTCAAGGCTTCAAATTATATACAGAAAAGATGACGATATAAGAAGCCCGTTTGAAAGAGATTATCACAGAATTTTATATTCAAACGCATATCGAAGATTAAAACATAAAACACAGGTATTTTTTGCTACAAATAACGATCATATATGTACAAGAATCGAACATGTAAACCATGTTTCATCGGCGGCGGAAGCAATTGCAAGGTGCCTGGGGTTAAATACGGAACTTACAAGAGCAATCGCCACGGGCCATGATTTGGGACATGCGCCTTTCGGACACACGGGCGAGTATATTATAAGAGATTTGATTGTCGATAATAAAATAGGAAACAATTTCTGGCATGAAAAAAACAGTCTGAGATTTATCGACAAAATAGAAACCCTTCCCGATTACGAAGGATACGAAAGAAATCTTAATTTAACTTATGCGGTAAGAGACGGCATAATCTGTCATTGCGGCGAAGTGGACGAAAACGGGCTGAAACCGAGAAATGAATTTATAGACCTTGAAACAATAGAATGCGCCAATCAATATCAAAGCTACAGCTGGGAAGGATTAGTCGTTAAAGTTGCGGACAAAATCGCATATTTAGGCAGAGACATTGAAGATGCGCTTTCAAAAAAAATATTAACCGAAGAACAAAAAACCGAATTTGAACTTATCATAAAAGACTTATTCGGGCATAAAAAACTGACTGATATTAATACAAGCACTCTTGTCCATCTTTTTACGATTGATTTATGCAAAAATTCAACACCTGATAAAGGGCTCTGTTTTTCAAAAGAATATTTTCAAATAATGAAACTTATAAAAGAATTTAACTATAAAAATATATATAACCACAAAAGACTTACAACCTTCCATGATTATGCAAAATTAATAATCAACACGATTTTTAACACACTGAAATCGTACTATGACGGAGTGGATACCGTATATAAAATAAAATGCGACGAACAATTTTATCCGCTTTTATGTTCAACCTTCGGCGATTGGCTTTTAAAATATTCAAATGCAAGCACAACGGAAGAAAAACATAACAAAAAATTTTTAAACGAAACAATCTACGACATTAATTCGTATAAAGATTATCTCATGGCATCTGTCGACTTTATTTCCGGCATGACGGACAGCTATTCCATAAAAATGTTTAACGAAATTATAACTTTTTAGGTTATTAAAACAAACCCCGACAATCTGGCTTCATCTGCGCTGTAATGGCGGTTTAAACATTGATCCGAAGTGTTTCCTTCAACGGTATCAAAACTTCCGTCGGAATAAACTTTAGTAACAATACCCGTATGAGAAGAGTTATTCTGCATAATCATAACATCACCGGGCTTTACGTTATTTACAATCCATTGTGCTTTTTGAGAAGAACTCATTCCGTCAATACTGCCGTAGCAGCCGTTAGCCTCACCCCATGCTCTTAAGTTGGCAACTGCGGGCGACCCGAAACCGTTTAGCGATTTACCCGTCTGTTCACAGGCTTTAGATACAACGTAAGTAACAAAATCGGCGCACCAATGTTCTGCTCTGCCGCCCGTTACCTGAAGATAGCTTCCGTCAGCCTCGCTCAATTTGCCGACATAAGATTGCGCAATACTTGCAACGGCATTCCCGAATTCACTCGAACCGCCGCCGATTGAACCCGCACCCGAAACTCCGCCGGAGCTGCCGCCGCCTTCGGCTTGAACAAGAAGATTGTAGACCTGCTGTCTGTTATTATCAATCTGGCTTTGAAGAGAATCAATGCTTGATTGATAACCTTGCATCTCGTCATAATCTTCGGATGTTGCCATAAGAGAATAAAGCTGATTTAATTGCGCTTCAAGCTGATATGTAGCTTCATCATATCTTTTTATCTGCTCCATAACGGAATCATCCAAAACGGTGCCCGATGAAGAAGTTTGTTCGGTTTCATCAGCGGAATCATCATCAAAATCAAGGTCAACAAGTTCATCTTCGGAAATTTTGTTATCGGAATTTACATCAATCTTTTTTAATTTTGAATCCGAAGTAACACCTGCCGCCTTTAATACGTCATATGCATTTTGAGTTTGTATGATAAAATTTCCGATTTTAAATTCAGAGGGCATATTTCATCATTATTTTTAAGCTTTGTGCATTAATACGTAATAACCCGTTCTGTTTGAATGCTGGTTAACGACACCGTTTGTATAATTTCCGTTATCATCCGATGTGTTACCCTCAATGGTATTAACCGTACCGTCAGCGTTAACCGAAGTAACAAGTCCGATATGATAAAAGCTCCCGGGGCTTCCGTATAAAATGAAATCTCCCGGCTGCACCTGGCTTGAATCTGTTGTTAAAATACCTTTTTGCTGCGCCCAGCTTCCTATTGTGGGGCAATAAGCCGTATTTGAACAACTGTTGGCAAAATCGCCCGGTGTATTATTTCCGTAGACCTGCTTCGTAATAAACGTAACAAAATCTGCACACCATGCGCCCGAATGAAACGCACAACCCGCTCCCTGCATGATAGATTGCATTTCGCTTGCGCTCTTGCCGTCAAATTGCAGGGCATAGTTTGCAACTCCGCTTGAATCCGCGCTTATGGGAGTTGAAACCGTATTCATTCCTGTTGTCTGAGTATTATTTGTTGCGCTTGTAACGGCATTTTCCGCCTGAACAAGCAAATTATATATCTGGGTTCTTTGCTGGCTTATTTGGTTTCTGATGTTTTGAGCATTTTGAACCACCTGCGAAGTTTCATCCGAAGTATCCTGACCGTTGCATATTTGAGAGTTAATTTGATTTAATTGTTTCCCCAGATCGCTGATTGTACGCTCGATATTAGCAATTTGAGCATAATATGAATCGATTTTTGCCTGCACGTCTTCGGTTATTTGAGTGTTTGATGTTGTTGAAGAGTTGTTTTGAGTATCTTCTTCACCCGCAAATTCCACAAGTTCGTCTTCCGATATAGTACAGTCGTTATTTTTATCAAGGCGTTTCAGCTTTGAATCCGACAGTACATCGGCAGCTTTTAAAATTTCATAAGCTTCCTTGGATTGTATCTTATAGTTACCTACAACAAAATCTGACGACATTTCTTCTCCTGAAAATTTTGCCTTCCTTAATTAATAATATCGGCAATTTTAAAAAAAACTTTACGGTTTATCATTACAAAAGTTTACAATTGAATTAAGGAAATTAAAATGAAAAAACCGCAGACAAATTCAAAAACGGCAGAATGCCTTATGAAAGCGTTCATCGGGGAAGGAGCCGCAAGAAACAGATATACATATTTCGCAAAAAAAGCAAAACAGGAAGGATTTGAACAAATCTCATCAATTTTTATCGAAACCGCCGATAACGAAAAAGAACACGCAAAAAGATTTTTTAAATTTCTGGGAGAAGAATTTCACCCGATAGAAATACATTCAGCCGCTTATCCTTCGGGGTTATCAAATTCAACCTTAAATAATCTGCACTACGCAGCCCAAGGAGAACATGAAGAAAATACTCTTTTATACCCCTCATTTGAAAATATTGCAAAAGAAGAAGGGTACGATGACGTTGCAAAATGCTTCAGGGAAATAATTGAAGCAGAAAAAGTCCATGAAAGAAGATATCTTGATTTATATGAAAACATAAAAGAAAATAAAGTATTTAAAAAAGATAACGAAGTAATATGGAAATGCAGAAACTGCGGCTATCACTTCAAAGGTAAAAACGCACCCGAAATTTGCCCTGCATGTTTGCATCCGATTTCATATTTTGAAGTATTTATCAAAAATTATTGAAAATAAGTTTTGTTTATACAAGAATAAACGTATTATGAAAGTTTATTTAGGAATTGATGTAGGCTCGGTTACAACCAAGCTTGCCGTAGTTGATGAAAACGGAAAATACGTTGAAAGTTATATGCTGAGAACCTCCGGCCAGCCCACAAAAGCTGTGCAAAAAGGTTTAGGCGAGCTGCTTGCAAAAGCAAAAGACAACTGGGAAGTCATGCAGGTAGGAACGACGGGTTCGGGCAGAAACCTTGCAGGGGCGCTTGTCGGGGCTGATATCATTAAAAATGAAATCACGGCTCATGCGGTTGCGGCATCGATTATTGTCCCCGGAGTTCAAACAATACTTGAAATCGGCGGTCAGGATTCAAAAATTATTATCTTAAGAGACGGTATCGTTACGGATTTTGCAATGAATACGGTCTGTGCCGCAGGGACGGGAAGTTTTCTGGACCAGCAGGCGGGCAGACTAAACGTTAAAATTGAAGATTTCGGCTCAATTGCGCTTCAATCGTCATCGCCCGCAAGAATTGCCGGGCGCTGCGGCGTCTTTGCCGAATCCGATTTAATTCATAAACAGCAATTGGGGTACCCTGTTGAAGATTTATTATACGGTCTTTGTCAGGCATTGGTCAGAAATTATTTATCAAACCTTGCGCTCGGAAAAGAACTTCTCCCGACAATAACTTTTCAAGGGGGCGTTGCAACAAATAAAGGCATGGTAAAAGCATTTGAAGAAGCGCTGCAAACTCAAATCGTGGTTCCGCCGAATCATCAAACGATGGGTGCAATAGGAGCGGCATATCTTGCAATGGAAAACCACCAGTATACGAACAATCCGACGAAATTTAAAGGCTGGGAAACAAAAGATATGCACTTTAATTCCGTTACCTGCACCTGCAGGGGCTGTTCAAACAATTGCGAAGTAATTTCAATCGTTGAAGGCGACATTGAACCGCTTCCCGTCGGGGTTGAACACAAAATAACCGATGTTAAAGGCAACGTAATTGCCCGCTGGGGCGGAACCTGCGGAAGATGGGACATTAATTAATTTTTTACATATAAAAAATCGGGCATATTGCCCGATTTTTTTTGCCGGAATTATATATTTACAGGTAGTTTTCAATTTCCCAGCAGGTAACCTGCGTTCTGTATTCGTCCCACTCTTTTTCTTTTGAAGAAACAAATTCGTTATAGATGTGCTCGCCGAGAGCTTTTTTAATTAAAGGATTTTTCTTTAATTCGTATAAAGCCTCAGCAAGCGTACCCGGCAAAGAAAGGATTCCTTTTGCTTTTCTTTCTTCTTTTGTCATATGGTATATGTTTTCTTCCGTTTGTGAAGGAGGATTTGTTTTATTTTTGATACCTTCAAGCGCAGCCGTTAAAATTACCGCAAATGCAAGATAAGGATTGCATGAAGGATCGGGAGACCTTAATTCAACCCTTGTTCCGTTTCCTCTTTTAGCGGGGACTCTTAATAAAGCACTTCTGTTGGCAAGGCTCCATGCAAGATAAACGGGCGCTTCATACCCGGGTACAAGACGTTTATAGCTGTTAACGAGAGGGTTTGTAATTGCCGAAAAACTTCTGACGTTTTCAAGAACCGAACCTATAACGTGCATTGCGCATTCTGAAAGCTGATAAGGAGCATTTTCATCATAAAATGCGTTTTTACCGTCTTTAAAAAGCGAAATATTGCAATGCATCCCGGAGCCGTTAATACCGAATACGGGTTTGGGCATAAAAGTTGCATATAAATCATTCATTGAAGCAACGGCACGAACCGCATATTTAAACGTTACGACATTATCTGCGGTCGTAAGAGCGTCTGCGTATTTGAAATCAATCTCATGCTGTCCCGCCGCAACTTCATGGTGGCTGGCTTCAATTTCAAAGCCCATTTCTTTTAACGTTTCAACCATTCTTCCTCTGACATTTTCACCTTTATCATTCGGCGCAACATCGTAATAACCGGAATCATCATGGGTTTCCAAAGTCGGGTTGCCGTCTTCATCTTTATTAAATAAGAAAAATTCTGCCTCTGGACCCACGTTTAAAACATATCCCAAATCCGAAGCTTCTTTTATTACTCTTTTTAAATTGCATCTGGGGCAGCCTTCAAAAGGTGTGCCGTCGGGGTTATAGATATCGCAGATAATTCTTGCAACGGTTGTGCCTTCTTCTTTGTTTGTTCTCCACGGAAGAAGGGAAAAAGTCGATAAATCAGGGTAAAAATACATATCGGACGTTTCAATGCTCCTGAATCCTTTAATTGAAGAACCGTCCAGCATGCATTCGTTATTTAAAACTTTATCGATTTGTTCGGACGGAACCGCCATATTTTTAACGGTACCGTTAATATCAACGAATTGCAGACGAATAAATCTAACATTCTCCGTTTTAATAATTGTCTTAATTTCTTCTTTGGTGAGTTTTTTTCCATGCTCCGGCACAAATGTCATTTCTAGCTCCTTTTTAAAAATAATAACAAATAAATTTATATGTATTGTTACATAGGTAGTATATATAGTCAAGCAAAATTTTAAAAATGCCCTTTCGTTTGATAACTTTTTTTAAAAATATATGCTAGAATGGTATTTGTTAATGACAAATTTCAGTTTTCTTTTTTGAGGAGCGAACATATTATGAATAATAATAAAATAATATTATCTTTATTGCTTTTGCTGTTTATTTCTCCCGCCTTCGCACAGCAGACGCCTGACGCAAAAGCCCCCGCAAAAACACCCGCTCAAACGGTGCAAAATGCCGAGCGCATAAGAACAACCCCGCTTGATGTCGTAGCAAATCCGGATAAATTTTTAAGCAAAAAAATTATAATGGACGGCAAATTTGATAAATTTACGACACTGGGGCTTGATTATAAAAAAGCCTTCAGAGATTCAAGCAAATACATAGGCTTTCTTCTTCAAAGAGACGACGTAAAAGACCATAACGTGCCGTTATCGGAAATGAAATTATTTCTCAAAAGAGACTATGCGGAAAAATTTGTTGATCTGAATACGGGAGACAAAATAAGCGTAACCGGCATTGTTTTTTCAAATGCATTAGGCGACAGCTGGGTTGAAGTAGATAACATTACGGTGCTTGAAAAAGCGCCCAAAGAAAAAGAAGAATAATTCGGGAGTAATTTTGTGCAGGAAAAATATTTAACCATACACGGCCATTTTTATCAGCCGCCGAGGGAAAATCCGTGGCTTGAAGTAATTGAAATACAAGACAGCGCAAGACCTTTTCATAACTGGAACGAAAGAGTGTCTGCCGAATGCTACGAGCCGAATTCCGTTGCAAGAATCGTGGATGATAAGAACAGAATTTTAAGCATAGTAAATAACTATCAATATATGAGTTTTAATATGGGTCCGACGCTTCTTGCCTGGATGGAAAAATATGCACCCTGCTCTTATAAAAGAATAATTGATGCGGACAAAAATTCAATCTCCCTGTATTCGGGGCACGGTTGTGCCATAGCGCAGGTGTATAACCATATAATAATGCCGCTTGCCAACACAAACGACAAATATACTCAGGCAATATGGGGCATAAGAGATTTTGAATACCGCTTCGGAAGAAAACCCGAGGGAATTTGGCTGGCAGAAACCGCTGTAGATGCAAGAACTCTTGAAGTATTGGCTGATTTAGGAATAAGATTTACGATATTATCGCCTTATCAGGCGCAATGCGTAAAAAAAATCAATGAACCCGACGAGTGGCATGATGTAAGCTGGGGCAGCATTGACCCCTCGCAGCCGTACAGATACTTTATCGAAGGAACGGATAAATATATAGATTTGTTTTTCTATGACGGCGCTATTTCAAAATCCGTCGCATTTGACAATTTACTTACAAACGGTGAAAAATTTGCCTACAGGCTGCAAGACGGTTTTGTCCCCGAAAGAAACAGGCCGCAGCTCGTCAACATCGCAACTGACGGCGAAAGCTACGGACATCATACAAAATTCGGCGATATGGCTCTTTCGTACGTTCTTGCGGTCAAAGCGAAGGATTTAGGGTTTCAGGTTACAAACTACGGCGAATTTTTGGAAAAATTTCCGCCGACATACGAAGTTGACATTAAAACCGTATCTTCATGGAGCTGTTCGCATGGCGTCGGAAGGTGGATGGAAGACTGCGGCTGTTCAACCGGTGCACAGCCCGGGTGGAACCAAAAATGGAGAAAACCATTAAGAGAAGCGCTCGATTTCTTAAGAGACGAGCTTATAAAAGTCTGCTCAATTGAAGGCACAAAATATTATAAAGATTTTTGGGACGCAAGAAATAAATATATTGACGTAATTTTAAACAGAACGCCGGAAACAATCGAAAAATTCCTGAGTGAAAACTCGGTTAAAAAACTCACGAAGCTTGAAAAAATAAAAGCAATTAAGCTTATGGAAATCCAAAGGTCGGCAATGCTTATGTATACAAGCTGCGGATGGTTTTTTGCCGAAATTTCCGGTATTGAAACAACACAAATAATGAAATATGCTTCGCGCGCAATGGAATTGGCAGCCGAATTTTCAAGCATAGATTACGAAAAAGACTTTTTAACAATCCTGCAAAGGGCAAAAAGCAATATACCGCAATATGAAAACGGAAAAAAAATATACGAGATGTTCGTAAAACCCGCAAAAATTACGGTAGACAAAATCGTAACACACTGGGCAATATCATCTCTTTATAACGAAAACTCGGAACTTGAAGACATATATTGTTATAAAGTTAAGAAAATTAATTTTAAAACATATAAACAGGAAGATAACGAGCTTGCATTCGGCAGAATAGAAGTAACTTCAAAGATTACGCTTGAAAAATTCGATATGGTATTTGCTCTTCTGCAAACATCAAAAAGCGAATACTATTGCACGGTTAAACCGTTTACGACTCAGGAAGAATTTTCAAAATCAAGAAAACTCATCCATGATGAATTTGTGCTTCATTCAATGCTCGGCACGCTTGATATGATGAAAAAAGAAATTTCAAAACAGTATTACACCATAAAAGACGTGCTCATCGACAAGAGAAAAGTTATTCTCGAAAAAGTTCTTATAAAACGCCTTTTAAAAACGGCAAAAATGTATCAGGACCTCTACGAAGACCTGAGGGGTCCCGTTTCCCAGCTTGCCGCAATGGGCATGGATATACCGGACGTTTTCAGAATTTCCGCCAGATTTTGCATATTAAAAGAACTTGATGAAACATTGAGCGAAGCGGATGATTTTCTTGATGAAAAACTAAACACATCGCTTTCGAAACTAAAGGAAGATGCCGATAAATTCTTTATAAACCTCAATAAATCAAGAGCGGGCATCATTATTGCAAAAAAACTTCAAAAGCTCATAGAAAATGTGGCAGACGACCCGAACGACAAAACATCCGCACAGATATTCGCAATATTTAACCTGATTGATAAACTCGGGCTTAATGTCGACATAAAAGTAGCTCAAAATATATATTACGAAAAAATATATTCTAAAATTGAATATTTAATAGAATATCTTGAAAAATCAAAACATAAAAACAAGGACAGAAAAATTATTCTCTCTTTCCTTGAAATCGGCAAAAAACTGAATATCAATACGGATTTTTACATTCCGCACATAGACAAAGCAAGCCTCCCGAACGGCGGTGCACACATAAAATCTTAATTAACGGGTGCACCGAATATAAGCCTCAAGCCCCCGAAGGGTTTTTGAAGGGTGCAATTAACACCTTGCACTATTTCATCAATGTTGCGCGAAATTGAATTAAGAGAATGCATTGTGCCCGTAATATCGCCGGAACCCGAATTCAATTCGTAAGTAAAATTTCTGATATTTTCTAAAGTGCCGTTTAAATTTTTTGTCGAATCGTCAACATTATAAAAAATACTTCTTATAACCTTATCATCAAGCGAATTATCAATCTTTCCGATTAAAAGGCTTAAATTTGAAACGGTTTTATTCAAATTGGAAATAAGCAGTTTTGAATTTTGCTTTGAATTTGATGCAACATCATCAATTGAAGATAAAATATCCACAAGAATGCCGCTTGCTTTATTCAGATTGTCCGTTGCGGAAATTAAATTTTGCTTAATCATCTCCATATCGGAATAACTTACTTCTTCGTTTAAATAATTATGAAACCCTGAAGCCACTTCTCCTTTTATGATTGCTCCGTCTTTAATCGTTTCAAAATCGGGGGATACGGGGTATTGAATTTCCATATAATCTTCAAATTTATTATCGGATATTTTTTTTTGCTTAAGTTTAATTTCAATATTTTTCGGAAGAATCATCAAATTTTTATCAAGTCTGACTTTTGAACATATATTTTTTGAATGATCGCAAGGTTTAAGCCCTGCCGTCCGTCCGACCTTAAAACCGTTATAATAAACGTTTACCTTTTCTTTTATCGGGCGCATTTTTTGAAATTCAACAAGTATATCCGCATTATCGGATTCAAAAAAACGGTAGATAAAAAATACGGATATAATAAGAATTAAAACA